>JALONX010000266.1 GCA_025454695.1 Chloroflexaceae bacterium | reverse complement strand
CAGTGGAGCGACGCCCCGGCGGGGCGTCGCTCCACTGCCCATCATGACTTCACTCTGGCGAGCGTGGTATACTAAATGTATTACAGATGGTATGGACAGATGAAGGTGAGCCTATGGATCAGGAATCATTGTGGAATGACTTTCGTGCGCTTCCTCCCAACGCACGGCAGCAAGTGGCTGATTTTATCGCATTTTTGCGTACTCGCTATGCTGCTCAGTCACAAAGCACCACCAAAGGTGGCGACTTGAAAGATAATCCATTTATTGGCATGTGGGCTAATCGCGCAGATATGACTGATAGCACTGCCTGGGTTCGTTCGCTACGGGCAAACGAATGGCAGCGCGACCATGAGTAACGTGCTTGTTGATACGGATATCCTGATTGATGTGGCACGAAACATACAAACAGCGGTTGATTATCTAGATGAGCAAGCACGGCGCTCAACACTCGCGGTCAGCACGATAACCGTGATGGAGCTACTGGTCGGCTGTCGCAACAAAACTGAGCAGCGTAAAGTCGAACGCTTTCTTCAACGCTTTGTGTTGCTCAAATTGGATGAACAAATCAGCGATAAAGCGGTTGACCTGCTCAGACAGTACCGCTTAAGCCACGGTTTATTGATGCCAGACGCTTTGATTGCTGCTACTGCTTTGGTGAATGACACCGGCCTGGTGACCAAAAATCAGCGTGACTATCGCTTTATTGCAGATTTACAACTATCGCCCTTTCCATAGCACAGTTAAGGAGTGAGCGATGACGTGCGTATCCACGCCTATCACTCCAATACCAGTGCTCCTGCTTGGCACCTTTCATTTCGCCGATGCTGGCCACGATTGGTACAAACCACGCCACACGCTTGCGGTCGAGTCGCATTCGTTCCAGCAGGAGGTGCAGGAGATCGTTGCCCGCCTGGCGGCTTTTGCCCCCACAAAAATCGCAGTGGAGCGGCGCATGGAGCATCAGGAGCTTCTCGATACAGAATATGAGGCCTACCAGCGCGGCGCATTTCCCTTGCCAGCGAGCGAAGTGTATCAGCTGGGCTTTCAGCTGGCGCAGCGCCTCAACCACCAGCGGGTATACGCCATAGATGCCTTGGGACGCTACTACGATCCGCCCCTCGACCTTGAACCGCTTGGTGTGGGCCACGCTCCCGCCGCGCTCAATCAGCTGCTTGCCACGCACTATCAGTTCGATCCACTGACCCGGCTGCGTGAGTACGCCCAGACTCACCAGCAGGCGGAGCAGATTACCCGCTGGGAGCAAATGGTGATGGCGGCGGGGCTGGCGGCAGATGTGGCCAAAACGACTCGCTCCCTCCGCGAGACTTTGCTGGCCCAGAATCAGATCGAGCAGCTGCGGGCCGACCACGGGCAGTACCTGAGCGGCTGGTTTCAAATCGGTACGGGCCACGCCTATCCCGGCGTGGATTATGTGACCGCGTGGTTCAACCGCAATCTGCGTATTTTTGCCAATCTCCAGCGCATAACGGAAGAGCCACATGATCGTGTTCTGGTGATCTATGGTGCCGGGCACATTCCCCTTTTGCGGCATTGCGTGGAGTCCCTGCCGACCTATCACCTGGTTGAGGTTGCGGCGTATCTGGCGTAACGGCTGGGTTCAATACAGCCTGAGGAAGAAAGATTTACGGCTGTTGCAATAGCCGCTTCATCCAGACAACTTCTTCATCAGAAAATGGGGGTTTTGGGGGCGTGTCGTGATAGTTAATGGACAAATCGTAAGCGACTGTATTGTACCATACGAGGAGTTCCAGGAGCCTGCGCGAACATGATGCTGCGAATGCTATAAAAAACAAAAAAGTACGCATAATGCCATAAAATGTGTATAATTGACCCATGTGACCAGCATCTATACACACATCAAAGAGGTCGCGCATGCGTCAATTCCCCGCCCACCCATGGACACGTCTGGCGCTCTGGTGGCGACAGTTCGGCGAAGCCTACACGCTGACTGCGCTCGCTCTATGTGCCTTTAGCCTGCCCCTGTTCGCCCTGTTGGAACTGCTGAGTTGGCCCCTGATGGGGCGCGGCCTGCTGCTGCTGGCCTGGCTCGCTGGTGGTGTGCTGCTGCTGCGGCTGCCGCGCCTGCTGCGTAGTCATGGTCGCCGCACGCTGCTCGCCGCCGGGCTGGGCCTGCTCGCGCTGAGTGCAGGTTTTGCCACGCAAGCGGCCAGCGCCACACCCATGCAGCTGGCGATGCCTGCGCCCGCCGCCGTGAGCGCGGGGAGCCTGACCTTTGTGGCCCCGCCGCGTATCTCACGCGAGCTGTTTGTGCAGATTTTGCAGCGCGGGCGCAATGGATTCAACTCTCCAGCAGCGCCCGTCGCTGGCGATCTCTACGACATCATTGCAGCCTACGGTGTTGATCCGGCGGTGGCACTGGCCATGTTCGCCCACGAGTCGCAATTTTGCACCGTTGGCGTGTGCGCCATGTACAACACCAGAAACTGGGGGGCGCAGCGCGGTGCCGTGCGACGTGAACGGGTGCAAGACTATGTGCCAGGCCCCTTTGTGCGCTACCACAGCTGGCATGACGGCATGCGCGACTGGAGCGAGCTGATCCTCTTCCGCTACGTCAATCGCGGCCTTGACACGGTGGACAAGGCCATTCCCGTGTATGCACCGACGGGCGATGGCAATGTGCCCTCGGCCTATATCGCCTCAGTCTATCGTATGGTGGCGGCATGGCAGGGCCAGGTAGCCGACCTGCCCGGCGACGATAGCCTTCGCACCTACAAAGGCAACCTCGACCTGGCTCTACTGTCTGAGACCTTTCTCGCCGCTGGCGTTGAATATCGCCCTAGCTGGGCCTTCCACGCCTACATGAAGGCCGAGGCCGACGCAGGCCGCCCGCTTGGCCCGCCGATAGACGAGTCACGCTTAATCGTGGTGAATGGCAAAAAATACGCCATCCAGACCTTCGCGCTCGACACGATATACACGCCGGTGGCCGACCGGGAGAGCGACACGAATTGGGGTGACGTGCGCCGCATGAGCGATTTGATGCGCAATACACCAGCTCAGGTGCAACCGGCGCAACCCGCACCATCACCCTGACATGGCTCTTGCAAAGGCGCAAAGCCCGCAAAGGATTGCAGGTTGATGTTTATTTGAGACCCCTTTGTGCCTTTGTGCCTTTGTGAGAGCCTTTCAGCCAGTCTCATAACGTAATCAGCCCCTGCTTCACGGCAATGCTCACCGCCTCGGTGCGGTTGGTGGCCCCCAGCTTGCCGAGGATGTTCTGCACATGCACCTTGACCGTGCGCTCGGCAATCGTCAGTGCGGAGGCGATCTCGCCGTTGGAACGGCCCTGCCCCAGCAGCGTCAGCACCTCGCGCTCGCGGGGCGTGAGCGGCTCGGTTCCGCTGCCGCCAACACCCGCCACCAGCCGCGCCGCCACTGCCGGTGAGAGCTGGGTCTGCCCGCTGTGGACGGCCCGAATGGCGGCCAGCAACTCGTCGCTGGAGGCATCCTTGAGCATGTAGCCCTGGGCACCAGCCCGCAGCGCCTTGAAGATAAACTCGTCGGTGGCGTAGGTCGTTAGCACCAGGATGCGGGCGTTGGGGAAGGACTCACGGATGCAGCGGGTGGCTTCCGGGCCGTCCAGCACCGGCATCTGCAAATCCATCAGCACCAGGTCTGGTTGCAGGCGGGCATAGGCCTCCACCGCTTGCTGGCCATCAGCCGCCTCGCCCACAATCTCCACCGCAGCCTCATCTTCCAGCAGCGCCCGCAGCCCTTCCCGCACAATGCGCTGGTCTTCAGCGATTAAAATACGAATGGTCATAGTTACGAGTTTCTGGTTAGGGGTTAAGGGTTAGGGGTTATCCACATAGCACCACAGCTCTACAACTCCACAAATTACTTGCGCCTCCGCGCCTCTGCGCCTCTGCGTTGCTGCCCGCTCAATCTGCAATCTACAATCTGCAATCTACAATAATCGTCGTCCCCCGCCCCGGCCTGGTTTCCACATGCAGCGTGCCGCCAGCGAGCCTGGCCCGTTCATGCAAACTCCGCAGGCCAAAGCCCTGGCCGTTGCGCCCACCTGTTTCGTCGTTATTCGTTATGTCAAATCCAACACCGTTGTCGCGCACTTGCACCCGCAGGCCGCCGGGGTTGCTTTCCGAGCAGACCTCAACCGCGCTGGCATGGGCGTGTTTTTCCACATTGGTCAATGCTTCCTGCACAATTCGCACCAACTGGGTCGCGGCGGCGGTGTCGAGAGTGGGCAGCGGGCCACGGTGCTGGTAGCTGGCGGGGATGCCACTGCGCTGGCCAAACTGGGCCACCTGCTCGGCTAGCGTTTCCACCAGAGCCTGGCCACCCACCAGCGGAGCCGCCAGATCCCACACGCTGCGCCGCACATCTTGCAGCGTTTCGCGGGCCAGTTCATGGGCCCGTTCCACGCGGGCGCGGGCGCGGGGCGGGTCGCGCTCCAGGTTCTTCACCGCCGACTCAAGCTGCATGGTGATGGCGGCCAGCCCCTGGGCGATGGTGTCGTGCAGGTCGCGGGCCAGCCGGTTGCGCTCGGCCAGCGTCGCCGTGAGGCGGGCCTGCTCGTAGAGGCGGGCGTTGGCAATGGCCACGGCGGAGGCGTTGGCAAAGGGTTGCAGCTGCAAGGCGTCGGTGCTGGTGCTAGCCTGCTCAGGCGGGAACAGCTCGATCAGGCCGATCTCGCGGTCTTTCACCCAGAGCGGCAGCAGCAGCGTGCCAGCAACCTGTGGCGACTCGGCCTGGGCCGGGGGCACCGCCGCTGCCAGGCGTAACGGCCCCTCGGCCACACCCTCGTCCCGCAGCCAGATGCGCACCTGGGCCGCCTGGGCCAGGTTGTGCCCGGCAAGGGCCACCTGCTCCAGCACAGCGGGCAAGTTCAAATCACGGGTAAAGCGGGTAGTGACATCGTTCAGCCGCGCCAGATAATCGCGCTGGCTGGCCAGGTCGGCTGCCAGGCGGCCCACTTCATCCTGGGCCGCTGCCTGCCCCAGGTAGAGCCGGGTGAAGCCAAAGATCAGCACCATAATCAGTCCATGGCCGAAGAGCGGATTGAGAAACGCCGCCGGGCTGATGTTGCCCGCCAGCAAGTTGCCCAGCGGCACCAGCCCGGCATAAAGCAGCATGGTGGCCAGCATGCGGCTGGGGCGCAAGGCCAGCCCGGCCCACACCAGCGGCACGGTGAAGGCAATCGTTTGCAGCGTATCGTTGCGGCTCACTGCCATCATCGCCACGCACACCGCCCCACTCAGCAGCAGAAACAGCCACATCCAGCGCCAGCGCAGCCGAATGGCCCCCGGCCAGATGAAGTGCAGCTGGGTCAGGATGAAATAGAACGTCATCAGCAACGAGTAGGTGATGATGCGACCTTCCGGCCAATCGGTGCTTGCACCAATCGCCAGCGTGCCGATGCACGAAAAGAGACTCGCTGCCAACCCCGTCCACGAAAAGCCGATCAACTCGCGGTTGAGTGGATAATCGGGCGGTGCGGTGAAAAAGCGTAGGAGCATAGAATTGAGAGGTGAGAGGTGAGAGGTGAGGATTGAGAGAACCAGCTACGTAAAACGTGAAACGTGCTGCGTAATCTGCACTGGGTACTGCATAGTACGTGCTGTGTCATTCCTACAATCCGCAATCTGCAATCTAATAATCTACAATCCACCAGCAGCCCATGGTACGGCCCATCGGCAAATGCTGCAAAGGAGTGCGTATTGCGTAACGCAATATGCACTGCGCAGTACGCACGTGTCATCGTGTCAGCTGAGCGTCTGGCGGGGGAACTGGCGATAAACGCCTGGCACCTGTGAGGCGTCGCCACTCGTCGCTAATCCACGCCAGGCCAGCCCGACTGCCGCCGTGTAGCCCGCCAGCGTTGCCCCGCCCGCCAGAACCAGCCCGGCCAGCGCAGGCAATTCGAGGGTACTAAGCGGGAGTTGCCGGGCGGCATGCAGCGCCAGGATGGCGAAGATGGTTGCCACGCCCAGCGTCACAGCGCTGGTAAACAGCACGCGCCGACCTTCGCTCAGGTGGCTGTAGCCGAGCAGCCAGGCCACCAGTGGCACGAGTTGCAACCCATGCACGCCCATCGCATGCAGCACCACCAGATTGCCGCCCAGTTGTGGATCAACGCTGCTGTAGCCCTCGCGGCTATTGGTCAACATGTACTGTAGCTGACCAAGGCCCTGCCAGACACCGCTGTTGTTCATCCCCATCAAGATACCGACACCATTGCCAACCATTGTGAGCAATAGCCCGGCCCGCAGGGCTAGTTTGATGCTCGGCGGCACCTCGCGGTGCATGGGCCACAGCAGCAGCAACAACGTCAGCAGGGCAAACAACGCTGCGCCCTGGCCCGTCAGTGAAAATACGAATTCGTCAAACGGCGTGGTGAAGTTGTAGTGGCTCGGCACGCCCCGCCAGACCTGCATGCTCATCAGAAAGGCTTCGCCCAGGCCAAACAACGCAACGTATCCTGCCACTGCCCACTGGCCCCAGCGCCGCAAGCGAAAGAAGGGCAAGGCCCAGCCCAGTGCCCAGCAGAGCAACCCCAGCGACTCGGCGAAGGTCATGGCCTTGCGAAACGAGACCGGGCCATGGAGCGGGCCGTTGCCCAACAGCAGCAGCAACCCGTGGAAAAACATGGACACAAATAACAGCGTACCAGCAATGAACAACGTGCGCTGCGGGCCGCTGGTTTCGCGCCAGTAGCGCATGGTGGCCGCACCAAAACGAATGATGAGATGAGACATATATTCCCTTACGAGTTACGAGTTACGAGTTTTGGAAGAGCAAAGGAAATAAGGGAAATAAGGGAAATCGTTCTGTGCATGAAGTCGTTATTTCCTTCATTTCCCTTGCTGTTAATTCCCCTGCGCCTCTGCGTCTCTGCGTCTCCGCCTTCCGTCAGTCCCGTCGCCGCCGGGCGTGCAGCAGGATGACCACGCCAGCGCCGATGAGCAGCAGGGGCAGCAATCCTGGTTGGAAAAGGGGAGACTCACCGAGCGTGTGAGTCAGTGTCGCCCACATGGCGAGCCAGGACTTGCTTGCAACCATCACCAGCAAGCCCAGCGGCCAGATCAGCCAGAGCATCCACCAGGGGAAGCGGACGCAACGGCGACCTGTATAGCCGTCATCGTGCATTAGACTTGCATTCAGCGGTACGGTTTTACCTTCATAGCCCTGCTCCGTCACTGGTTGATAGCGTGTCATACGTCGTTTACAGCACATCGTCGCTTCCTTTCACGTAGCCATTCATTGGCACTATGATAGGCCGCAACGCAGCAAACCGCATGGTCACAGGGCGCTATGTTGGGCTGCCTCTAGGGCATAGGCGGGGCTATGTCGAAAGGACTAGCGGGGAAAGGCTGAGGGCTGAAGGCTGAGGGTTGAATACTCTGTAAACAACATGTTCTTGTCTGTGTGACGCCGGTTGAATCCCCTGCCCCCCTTAGATGAGTTTTAAGGAATACATCGGGTATACGCGCATGCCGTAGCCCTGAAGGGCGCGGCTCTCATGTGCGAAGCCCGCCTACGCGGGCTATACCGGATGT
>JALONX010000927.1 GCA_025454695.1 Chloroflexaceae bacterium | reverse complement strand
AGCCTGCCCTTTGCGCCGCAGGGGCCTGAGCGCACGGTGGTGATTCGGGTTGCTGGAGGCGCACAATGAGCAACCCACCCTTTGACGACCTGAACCTGGTGCAGGCCCAGGAGATTAGCATTCCTGAGTCGCTGCCCATCCTACCCATTCCCGGTGGCGTGCTCTTCCCCAGTGCCCTGCTGCCGCTGGCGGTGAGCGGCGAACCGTGGGTGCAACTGATTGATGATGCCGCCCTTAGCACCCGTCTGGTCGGTGTGTTTTTCCGCAAGGAGGAGGGCAACGGCTTCGACCCCCTGTCCCTTGGGCAGACGGGCAGCGTGGCCCAGATTGCCCGGCTGAGTTAGAATCTTCATCACCAGAGGTGGCCGGGCTGGCCCGTAGTGCCCGCTCGGCCTACGAGCAGGTGGTGCGACTCAGCCCGGCCCTGCCCGACGAACTGGCCATCGCCGCTGCCAACATCCCCAGCCCCGGCACCCTGGCCGACCTGATCGCCGCCAACAGTGGCGTGCAACCAACCGACCAGCAGCGCATCCTCGACACACTGGATGTGGCTGAGCGGCTGCGTCTGGTGATTGGCTTTTTGGAGCAGGAGCGGGAGCTGCTGGGCATAGCAGAACGTACCCGCGAGGACGTGGCCAAAAACCAGCGCGAATATGTCTTACGCCAGCAGCTTGAAACGATCAAGCGCGAATTGGGCGAAGATGACGAGCGGGGCGCGGAGATTGCCGAGTTGCGGCGGCGGCTGGAAGAAGCCAACCTGCCTGAAGAGCCGCACAAAGAGGCCGAGCGCGAGATTGCCCGGCTGGAGCGCATGCCCCCTGGCGCAGCGGAATACACCGTATCGCGTACCTATCTCGACTGGCTGATTGGCCTGCCCTGGAGCATCAGCACGCCCGATAACCTGGATCTGGGGCGTGCCCGCCAGGTGCTGGACGAAGACCACTACGACCTGGAGAAGATCAAGGAGCGCATTGTTGAGTACCTGGCGGTGCGCAAACTGCACGCCGACCAGGGCAACCTCAACGCCCGCTCACCCATTCTCTGCTTTGTGGGGCCACCGGGCGTGGGCAAAACCAGCCTCGGCCAGAGCATCGCCCGCGCCCTGGAACGGAAGTTTGTGCGGGTGGCCCTGGGCGGCATCCGCGACGAGGCCGACATTCGGGGCTTTCGGCGCACCTACATCGGAGCGCTGCCGGGCCGCATCATTCAGGGCCTCAACCGGGGCGGCAGCAACAACCCGGTGATGCTGCTGGACGAGATTGACAAACTTGGCGTTGGCATTCAGGGCGACCCGGCGGCGGCGCTGCTGGAACTGCTCGACCCGGCCCAGAACAACACCTTTGTTGATCGCTACCTGGATGTGCCCTTCGACATGAGCAACGTGCTGTTTGTCTGCACCGCCAACCAGCTTGATACGATTCCTGGCCCGCTGCTCGACCGCATGGAAATCCTCTCGCTGGCGGGCTACACCGAGCAGGAAAAAATGCAGATCGCCCGCCGTTACCTCATTCCGCGCCAGCTTGAAGCCAACGGCCTGGCACCGGCTAGCCACACCAGGGGCAGGGCCATGGCCTTGAGCGAGGCCGACAACGCCCCCGGCACGGCGAGCGAAGGGGCCGGTGCGCCAGTGTCTGGTGGCACCACCCCCGCTAGCAACCTGCCCCCGCCCGAGGTAATCCAGCGCTCCATCGCTCCAGAGTTGACCGACGGCGTGCTGCAACGGCTGGTGCGCGAATACACCATCGAGGCGGGCGTGCGCGACCTGGAACGGCGCATCGGCGCGATCTACCGCAAAATGGCCACCCGCCTGGCCAGCGGTCAGGCCCTGCCGGAACGAGTGGACGCCGCCGACCTGGACGAGCTACTTGGCCCGCCCCGCTTCCGTCGCGAAAGCATCCTCGGCGGCGACGAAGTGGGCGTGGTGACGGGCCTGGCATGGACGCCCGCAGGCGGCGACGTGCTGTTTGTGGAAGCGACCGCCGTTCCCGGCAGCGGCCAACTCATCCTCACCGGCCAACTCGGCGATGTGATGCGTGAGTCGGCGCGGGCGGCCCTGACCTACGCCCGCTCCCGCGACGGTGCCCTGGGCATCCCCGAGGAGCGCTTCCAGAAGCGCGATATTCACATCCATGTCCCGGCGGGCTCACCCTGCGGGGCAAAGTGATGCCCATCGGCGGGCTGAAGGAGAAGCTGCTGGCGGCCCAGCGCATCGGCGTGCAGAAGGTGCTCATCCCCAGGGAAAACGAGGTTGACCTGCGCGACGTGCCCGAGGAGACCCGGCAACTGCTCCAGATCATCCCCGTTGACCACATGGATCAAGTCGTGCCCCATGTGCTGAATGCGGCTGAACAGGCGGTGGGGGGAACAGCGGAACAGGTGCAACGTTCCAGTTAAGACTCACAACTATCCGCAGATGACGCGGATTGAGGGAGCATTTTGTATCTGCCCAACAAGGCGTGAACGACGTTGGTTTGCAAGGGCCATCTCTGTCACCCCGAACGAAGTGAGGGGTCTTCACTGCACCACAATGGAGATTCCTCACTTCGTTCGGAATGACAAAGCGCGGCATGGGGGACAGAGAACATGCCTTTACAGACAATCGTAATCTGCAGATAAAAAACTGCGGTCAGATAAGCTCCAAAATCAACTCGTCAATCTCTGTGTGGCGGGCATTGGCATAGCTGCGTTCCTGGCCGATTACCCGGAAGCCGCACTTCTCCAGCACCCGCCGCGAGCCGGGGTTGTCGCTGGCCACGCGGGCGTAGATGGGCCGCTGCTGGTTCACCTCCGCCAGAAACAGCCGCAGCGCCGCCGACGCTACGCCCTGGCCCCAGAAAGCCCTGCCGAGCCAGTAGGTCACTTCGGGCCGCCCCTCGTCTTCGTAGCTTGCCACACTGCCAACCACCTGCCCATCCACTACAATCGTCCTGTTGATCACCGTCGGCATGGCTCTAATCCGTCGCCAGTGGGCATCGAACGCCTCCCGGTTTGTCGGGTCATCGGCAGTAAAGGCCGCCATGTGGTTGGCCTCCGGGTCAAGCTGAAATGCAAAGAAAAGCGGGAGATCGGCCTCCGTCACTTCCCGCAAGGTAAGATTGTGAGTCATACTCCTCCTGCTAAACAACCTGTCCTACTGCATTCTCAATGCGCAAAGTCAGCTTGGGACTAGTCCGTCCTTTGCGGGCTTTGCGGCTTTGCGAGAGCCGTTTCTGTGCTTGCAACGAGCAGGTCACCTGTTTACAAGCCACCGGCCCACCACCCGCCCCATGCCGGTAGGCTGCTCCACAAAGCCCAGCGTGCGGTAGAACTCTGGCATATCGTCGGTAAACAGGTAGACGTGCTGGCCATACAACTGGTCAAGCAGGTGCTGCATCATCGTG
>JALONX010000265.1 GCA_025454695.1 Chloroflexaceae bacterium | reverse complement strand
ATAATGGCTTCGTTGTATTCTTCCTGGTCATAACGATACCACTCGTTGATCAGCATGGTCAGGCGCTGGCGCACGCTGTAGGACTGGTCAACCAGGGCGGTTTGCAGTTCCGGGCTGAGGGTTAGCCAGTCTTGCACGCTTGCCACTAGCAAGTCGGCCTTACCGGGAAAGTGGTAGTAAAGGGTGGCTTTGGTCACTCCCGCTGCCCGTGCAATCTCGTCCATCGAGATGGAGGTGTAGCTCTGGCTGTTAAAGAGCCGCCATGCATGGCGCAGGATATGGTGCCGCGTCGCCTCGGCATCACCCTCTTCCGCTGGCCGCCGCCCAGGCCGCCGCTTGCTCGGTTGAGTCGCCATCATCTCACTCCACCATAATTATACTATACGGTATGATTATATATGGGCGCGTTGGGGTTTGTCAAGAGGAGGCGAACGCTGAACGCTGAACAAACCTCCAATCCCAATCCCAATCTCCAATCTCCAGTCTCCAATCACTCACCGCACCGCCGCCAGTGCTTCCACGGTGTTGAGCCGCCGCCCTTCGGCTTCGATGCTGCTGTGGGCTGAGCCAAGCTGGCTCCGGGCAATCTGCAACAGTGGCTCGTAGACAGCCCGATCCATTGGTGGCAGACGGGCACCAATCGCTTCGCGCATGGCTTCGGCAGCGCCCCACAGCCGTAGCGCCCTGGCAGGCTGGTTCTGGGCAGCGGCTACCCCGGCCAGCCCGGCCAGGCAATCGGCACTCCCCACAGTGTCGCCCAACTCTTCAAATAGCGGCAGGGCTGCGACAAAAAAGCCCCGTGCTTCTTCCATGTGCTGCTGGTGAATGGCGGCCAGCCCAAGGCTGTGGAGCGTGAAAGCCTCGCCACGGCGGTTGCCAACGGTGCGTTGCAGCGCCAGGGCCTCGTGCAGCTGGGGCATGGCGGTGGCCATGTCGCCTGCGGCCATGTGCAGGTTGCCCAGGCCGTTGAGGGCGCGGGCGACCCCGGCGAGGTTCTGGTTCTGGCGGTGCAGAACCAGGCTGCGGGTGATATAGGCAATCGCTCCCGGCCCGTCATCTTGATGCACCATTATCAGCCCCAGGTTGTAGCTGGCCTCGGCCTCGCCCGCGCTGTCGGCGTGGCGCTGGCTGTGGGCCATATGCCGTTCGTGCCAGAGCCGCGCGCTGCTGTAGTCGCCCTGCTCGAGGCTCAAGATGCCGACGGCGGCCAGGGCGCGGGCATACTGTTGCGCAAGCTGCTCGTGCCGGTCGGCCAGCGTCAGGGTGTTTTCCAGCCAGCGGCGGCCTTCCCCAAAATGGCAGCGAATGGCCCAGAACTGGCCCAGGGCGCATGCCAGGCGCAAAGCCAGTTCGACCTGCCGGTTGGCCACCAGCCATTCCAGCGCGGCCCGCATGTTGTCGTGTTCTCGTTCTAGCCGTTGCAGGGCCTGCTGCTGCTCCGGGCCATCCAGGGTTGGCGCGAGTTGTTCGGCCAGCAGCAGCATGGCTTCCCCGTGGCGCTGGCTGGTTGCGTCGCGCTCGCCAAGTTCGCTGAGTCGCTCCAGGGCGAATTCGCGCAGCGTTTCCAGCATGCGGTAACGCGGCTCATCATCGGTAGGCACGGGCTGGATGAGACTCACCGACATGAGATTGGTGAGCAGTGACTGGAGATTAGTGGTTGGCGATTGGGGATTAGTGATGAGCGATTCTCCAGACTGTACGGTGGCCTGGGCAAGTTCCAGTGTCCAGCCGCCGACGAAGATGCCTAGCTGACGAAAGAGGGCCTGCTCCGCATGGGAAAGCCGTTCGTAGCTCCAAAGGATGGCCGACTCAAGTGATTGGTGGCGGGCGGGCAGGTCGCGGGGGCCATCGGCCAGCAGGCTGAGGCGGCTGCCCAGTTGCCGCAGCAGGGCCGCTGGTTCAAAGGTGGCCAGTTGGGCTGCCGCCAGTTCCAGGGCCAGGGGCAGCCCATCGAGCCGGGCGCAGATGCTGACCACCGCCGCTACGTTGCCCTCTGTGAGGGTGAAACTAGCCCGGGCGGCCTGGGCACGGTGAACAAACAGCCGCACTGCTTCTGAGTCCAGAGCCTGGCTGACGCTGAGGGCCGGGCTGCTGGGTGGCAGGGCCAGCGGCGGCACGCTGTACTCCCATTCGCCATACAGCCGCAGCCTGGCCCGGCTGGTGGTCAGCACGGTGAGCTGGGGGCACTCGCGCAGCAGGGTGCCGATGAGCGGTGTGGCTTCCAGCAGCTGTTCCAGGTTGTCGAGCACCAGCAAGGTGGGCTGTTGCCGCAGCTGCATGACTAACCGCTGGTGCAGCGACTGATCGGCCCGCTCCTGCACCGCCAGAGTCTGGGCAATGGTGGGCAGCAGCAGGGCCGGGTCGCGTAGCGATGCCAGTTCCACAAACCATGCCGTCAGGCCAGCTTCGCGCATGCGGGCGGTGGCTTCCAGGGCCAGGCGGGTTTTGCCGGTGCCACCGGGGCCGGTGAGCGTCAGCAGGCGCACGTCGGGCCGTTGCAGCAGTGCCTCCACGGCGGCGACCTCACGCTCGCGCCCAATAAACGAGGTCAGCGGGGTGGGCAGGTCGGCGGGCGGGCCGGGCTGGGCGGGTGGTGGGCTATAGGCCCCTTCACGAATGGCGCTGGCCAGGGCCACCGTCGCCGCTTCCGGCTCCATCGCCAGCTCTTCGCGCAGGGTGCGGCGGCAGCGCTCGAACTGCTGGAGGGCCGCGCCGCGCTGGCCCCGGCGGGCCAGTTCCCGCATCAGGGCGCGGTGGGCTTCCTCGTTCCACGGTTCCAGTTCCAGCATGCGGCGGGCATAGAGTTGCAGCTGGTCGCCCATGGCCCGCCCTTCGTAGGCGGCAACCAGGGTGGCGCAGGCCGCCAGCACCAGCCCGTGGATGCGCTGGCGCGTGAGCAGCAGCCACTCTTCAAATTCGGTGCAGTCGGGCAGGCTCAGCTGGGCCAGCACGTCGCCCCGGTAGAGCGCCAGGGCCGCTTCAAGCTGGGCCAGGCTGCTGTTGGCCAGCGTTGCTGGTGGCTGGTTGCTACTCCCAGCGCTGGCTAGTAGCCCTTCAATTTCATGGACATCCAGGCGCTGCACCCCGGCCAGGTTGAACTGCACCGACTCACGGCTGGTGAGTAACAGCGGCTGGTCGGCCCCATCGTCGCCGAGTACCTGGCGCAGGTTCAGCAGGGCCTGGCGCAGGCTGGCGCGGGCCTGGGCCGAAGGCTGCTCGGGCCAGAAGAGCGTCGCCAGCCATTCGCGCTGGTGGGCACGGCCCGCTTCTACCGCGAGATAGGCCAGCAGGGCGCGGGCCTTGGCCGTGGCCAGGGGCGGCAGCAGCACGCCATCGCGCCGCAGCTCAAACGGGCCGATGAGTTGGAGGTGAAGTTGTGGCATGTTTTTGGTAGAACCGAGAACCGAGAACCAAGAACCGCATACGAGGTTTCCGGTTCTCGGTTCTCGGTTCTCGGTTCTTTCTACTGCACATAATTGAACGTAGTTTTCAACCCCTATTTTACTTCCAAAACGCATTTTTTGACGTTCGATTCACGCTGGTTTGACGATGGGGTGGTAGCCTGATGCAACAACCCCGTCTGTTCATAGTGATTGCACATAGGTTGAGCCATGTGGATGTAAAACAGAACGAACCCCTGCGTGGCTAGACTGCAATCTCCGCAAAGGAGCATAGACATGCCACAAACAACGCTGAACAAAGATGCAATGGTGCAGCTGAGTCTCGCGGCTCTCGTTGCCCACTGCCACAACGAGATGCAGCGCTACAGCCAGGGCCAGCCCCACGACACCCGCTACGCTTACGAACTCTGTCGGCGGGCGCTGGTGGAACGCTGCGAGCTGGCCTGGGCCGAACTCTACCAGCTGTTTACGCCCCTGGTGCGCTACTGGGTGCGCCGCAGTGCCTTGTTTCCCACATGTGGCGAAAGCGAAGATTTTTTTGTCAGCGACGCCTTTTTTCGTTTCTCGCAGGCGATTACGCCCGACCGCTTTGCGGAATTTTCGTGCCTGGCGGTGCTGCTGGGCTACCTGCGCCGTTGCACCAGCTGCGTGGTGATCAACTACGTGCGAGCCAACACAAAAACCCGCCACTGGTCATCGCTCCAACTGGCCGATGGGCTGCCCGGCGATTGCCCCGAGGAGCAGGCCCTCGACCGCCTGTGCGACGAGGAGTTTTGGCACGACCTCAACGCCCAGCTGCACAGCGAGGCCGAGCGGGTCATCATCCGCGCCACGCTGGAGGCGGGCATGAGTTCAGGGGAAGTGTACCACCACTGGCCGGGACTGTTTCGTGATGTGCATGATGTCTATGCCGTGAAACGCAATGTGTTGCTACGGCTCAAGCGCAGCCCCTACCTGCGCCGCCTGGCGAGCTAAACCCTATCCACCGCGGAGAGCGCCGAGGACACAGAGAAAAAACAAACATCTCTGCGTCCTCTGTGTCCTCCGTGGTAAAACAAGCCCGGTAAAAGGAGGAAGAGGATGCAACGATGTACTGTTTTGTCTCTGTCAACCAGTGCCAGCGCCCGCCTGGGGCTGGTGCTGCTGTTGCTGGCGCTGCTTGTCCCCGCAGGCCAGCCACCCGCCACGCAGGCTGCCGCCGGGCAGCCCTCGCCCCTGTTCGATTCAGCTAGCACGGCCTGGCTGTCGGTGCGCAACCTGACCAGCGCCCAGCACCAGAGCTTCTTTAACGACCAGAGCAACAAGGGCTACATGGTGATTGATATCGAAGGGGACGAGATTGACGGCGCGGCCCGCTACTCGTCGGTGTGGCAATGGAACAGCGACGGGCGGGGCTGGGCCAGCCGCCGCGACCTGACCAGCACGGAATTTGGCACCATCTGGCAGGGCTATGTTGACCAGGGCTGGCGGCTGATTGACCAGGATGTTTACACCCTGGACGGCCAGCTGCGCTACGCCGGAGTCTGGATGGATAACAAAGAGAAGCTGGGTTGGCTTTCCTACCGCAACGTTACCAGCGCCCAGTTTGCCGAGAATTTCCAGACCTACAGCAACGACGGCTTTATAATGACTGATGTGGAAGCCTACGCCAGCGGCGCGGCCATGCTCTATGCTGCGGTGTGGGTGAAAAACACGGAAAACCTGGCCTGGATCGAACGGCGCGACCTGACCTCCAGCGAGTACGCCGACCTGTTTCAGCAGTACAAAAACCAGTATCGCGTCCTCGATCTGGAGTCGTACCAGCGGGGCGGCCAGCAGAACTATGCCGCCATCTGGGTGGAAAACAAGAGCGGGCGGGGCTGGTATGCCTACCGCGACCTGACGGCGAAGCAGTATGGCGATACATGGCTGGCCCTGCGCGACGAGGGCTACCGCCTGATTGACTACGAAGCTTACCCCACTGCCAACGGCTGGCGCTACGCTGGCATCTGGCGGCAGAACAGCAACCGCCCCAACTGGCCCTTACGAGATCAGATCACAACGAAGGTGCAAAATTATGTGGACAGCAACAAATTAGCCGGTCTTTCGGTGGCCATCGCCCAGAACGGGCAGTTCGTCTACCTCAAGGGCTTTGGCAATGCCGACATTGCGGCCCAGAAGCCTGCCAACTCCCGCACCATCTACCGGCTGGCTTCGGTGAGCAAAGCGGTTTCGGGGGTGCTGGCCATGCGGCTGGTGCAAGAGAACCTGTTGAACCTGAACACCGCCACCCGCACCTATGCCCCCACGCTGCCAGCCCTGCACACCCACCAGGTGTGGCAGACGCTTTCAAACCGCTCCGGGGTGCGCCACTACGGCGGCGGCAACGACCCGACCCGGCAGGAGAACACGCCGGGCCAGTACAACACGGCCACGGCGGCGGCGGCTCTGTTCCAGAACGATCCGCTGGGCTTCACGCCGGGCAATGGCTACACCTACAGCACGCACGCCTACACCCTCTACTGCGCAGCGCTGGAAGGTATTTTGAACCAGAGTTGTGGCGCAATCTTTAACAGCCGCCTCAGTGCGCCGTTTGATCTGCCCTCGTTGCAGGCGGAAAACCGCAGTGTGCCCAATGCGTTTCGGGCCTCGCTCTACACGTTCGGCAATGCTGGCCCCATCCCGATTGTGGCCGACAATATCAGCTGGAAGATCGCTGGCGGTGGCCTGGAATCATCGGCCTACGACCTGGCTCGCATGGGCATCAAGCTGATGAACGGCAGCATTCTGTCGGCCCAGTTGCGCACCACCATGTGGACGCGGCCCGATAACCGCAGCAATTTTGCCCTGGGCTGGAACACTGGCACCGAGAACGGCTTGCAGGTGGTGGCCCGCAACGGCTCGCAGGCCGGGTCGCGGTCGTACATCCGCATGTACCCGGAGCGGAACATCGTGATTGTGCTACTTTCCAACCAGAGCGGCCACGATTTGCCGACCTTCGGGGCGGAGATCGGTGCGCTGGTAGTGGGGGCCAGCCCGGCAGCGGTGGCCGAAGCGCAAGGTGGGGGCGAGGGGACAGCGCCAGCGGCAGAGACTCAGCAGGCCCTGCCGGAGGAGCTTGAACCAGGGATGGAACTGGGCAACACCGCGCTCGGTTCGCCATTGCCGATCGTGATTACGCCCACGGCGACCGATTTCACGGTGGAAACGGACGAGTCGGAGCTGCCGCCGCCGCCAAGTCAGGTCTTCCTGCCGGTGGTGACGCGCTGAGGGAGTTACGAGTGCCTGGCGGCTGACCGGAGACCGGAGACCGCTGACCGGAGCCAGGCGATTGACGATTGACGATTGACGATTGACGATTGAGCTGTGGGGTTGGGGTAGTGGAGTTGCGATTTCATCTCCCACAGCTCGGTCAGTTCCTACAGCCCTACAATCTCTCTGCGCCTCTGCGCCTCTGCGCCTCTGCGTTTCTAGCGGTCGGGCTGCACCTTCACCAGCACATGGCGGGTGCGGGGGCCGTCGAACTCGGCCAGGTAGATGCCCTGCCAGCGCCCCAGCCGCAGTCGCCCCCGTTCCACAAACACGAAGTGGGAAAAGCCCATGGCGCTGGCCTGCACATGGGCCGCCGAATTATCTTCAATATGGCGGTAGGCCGGGTCGGTGCGAGGCACGAGGCGGCGCAGCACATGCAGCATGTCGTGCTGCACGCCGGGGTCGGCATTTTCCTGAATCGTCATGCCGCAGGTGGTGTGGGGCACATACAGCATCAGCGTGCCCTCCTGCACCGCACTTCGTCGCACCAGTTCGGCCACCTGGGCCGTAATGTCAACAAAGCAGCTCTGGGCAGGCGTGGGGATGTGGAGTTCGTGGATCATAACAAAGCATCTACTTAAAGGGGTTAACAATTGTCAGCTGCTCTCTGACTATCAATCCATCATGCATATCCTCAGATAAAAGCACTCCTGCCCCACTTGCCAGCGCCGCAGCGACAATTGTACTGTCCCAATAGGACAGTGAAAGGTGCTCACGTAAATGCGAGGCTTCTCGTAGCACTTGAGACGTTAACGCTCCCACGCTGTGTTTACCATAAAAGGTGTCAATGAGTGAACGTATTCCAACTTCATCAAGCAGTTTGTGTTTAAGAATATTCGCACACACCTCGTTCACAACTTGTGTGCTGACGCAAATACTGGCGGTT
>JALONX010000264.1 GCA_025454695.1 Chloroflexaceae bacterium | reverse complement strand
CCAGAGTGAAGAAAACGCCCTTGATCTGCGCCAGCATGTAACAGTGCAGGATTTTAATGCGCTGTTGGCTCGTTCGCATGCTGCGCCGCTGACACCCCTGGGCCAGCAGCAGGCCCGCAGCCTGGTGGAGCGGCTTCGCCATACATCCATCGAGCAGATTTACACCAGCCCTTTTGCCCGCGCCCTTTCGACGGCCCAGGTGCTGTGTGAGTCTTTCAACCTTGTCCCGACCGTGGTGCCCGAGTTGCGCGAGGTGCTGCCCCGCCCGCTGACGGAACGGCGGCGCACGGCGTCGTTGCGGCGCTTGTTTGTTAAATCTTACCTGGGCATGCTGTGGCCCTGGGGCGAAGACGAGACCTGGCGTGCAGGCTACCGCCGCGCCAAACGGGCCTGGGCGACCATCACCGAACATGGTGCTGGCGAGGTGGCCGTGGTGGCCCACAGCGGGCTGAACTCGCTGATCTTGCTCTCACTTCGTCGCAGCCCACTGTGGCGCATTTTGAGCCGTGACCTGTCGAACGGCGGAATTTCCATCATTGAACGTCGTAAAGAGGAGCATGATGCAGCATAGTCAGACCCCTGGCCCGGTGCAGGCGCTGAGTCGGAATGAACGCGGTGTCGTGTTGGATTGTGGCTCGGCGGCACTGGCCATTTCTCTACTGACGCCGACGCTGGTGCGGGTGCGGCTTGGCCCCGGCGGGCAGTTCGCGCCCCGCCGCCCCTGGGCCGTGGTTCCCGCCGATGAGTCCTTCGCACCGGTGCCGTTTGAGGTTGACGATGGCGACAGCACCATTACCGTCCGTTCCAGCGCCATACAGCTGGTGGTGGAACGGGCGACGGGCCGAGTAAGTTTCGCCGATGGCAGCGGGCGGTTCTTCTGCGCCGATGCCGAGCCGATGACCTGGGATGAAACTGGCGTCAGCTGCACCAAACAGATTGTTGACGATGACCACTTCTACGGCTTTGGCGAGCGTTCTGGGCCGCTCAACAAGCGTGGTCGCCAGATGACCAACTGGACAACCGACCCGCAGCCCGGCCACGGCCCTGGTAGCGACCCGCTCTACATTGCTATTCCGGTGTTTCAGGTGCTGCGCGAGGGTTTGGCCTATGGCGTGTTTTTCAACAATAGCTTTCGTAGCCGCTTTGACATGGGCGACACCAGGCCAGAGGTCTGGCGCATGTGGGCCGCCGGGGGCGAACTGGATTATTACGTTGCCTTTGGCCCGTCGCCCGCCGCGGTGGCCGCCGGGCTGGCTGCGCTGCTGGGCACCACGCCTATGCCGCCCCGCTGGGCGTTGGGCTACCACCAGAGCCGCTGGGGCTACAAAAGTGCCGCCGAAATGCGCACCCTGCGTGACGAGTTTCGCGGGCGCAGCATCCCCTGCGATGTGCTGCACTTCGACATTGATTATATGGATGGCTACCGGGTCTTCACCTGGAACAGCGAGCAGTTTCCCGACCCGGCGGGACTCATTGCGGAATTGCGTGAGTCCGGGTTGCGCGTGGTGGCAATTATTGACCCGGGGGTGAAGTTCGACCCAAACTATGCCGTGTTTCGCGAAGGGTTGGAACAGGGCATGTTTATTCGCAAGGCCAACGGTGAGCTGTTTCACGGCTACGTCTGGCCGGACGACTCGGTGTTTGCCGACTATGCCCGCCCGGAGGTGCGCCAGTGGTGGGGCGATTTGCAGGCCAGCCTGGTGGAAACGGGCGTCAGCGGCATCTGGAACGACATGAACGAGCCGACGGTGTTTGACCGACCCTTTAGCGAGGGCGGCAGCATGGGCGGCACGGTTGACCTGGACGCGCCCCAGGGGCCACCGCAGGAAGGCGCGACGCACGCCGAGCTGCACAATCTCTACGGCTCGCAGATGAGCCAGGCCGCCTATGAAGGCCTGCGCCAGCATCTGGATGGGCAACGGCCCTTTGTGCTCACGCGCTCGGCCTTTGCGGGCATTCAGCGCTACAGCGCCTGCTGGATGGGCGACAACAACTCCTGGTGGGAACACATGGAGCTTTCGATGGCGCAGCTGACGAGCATGGGGTTGTCGGGCGTGCCGTTTGTGGGAGTGGATATTGGCGGCTTCTTCGGCAATGCCAGCGGCGAACTCTGGGCCCGTTGGGTGCAACTGGGGGCGCTCTATCCTTTCTGCCGGGGTCATTCATGCGCCGGGACTGCCCCCCACGAGCCGTGGGTGTTTGGGCCAGCGGTGGAGGCCATCGCCCGCGACTACCTGAGCCTGCGCTACCAGCTGTTGCCCTACCTTTACTCACTATTTTGGGAAGCCCACCGCACGGGAGCGCCGGTGTTGCGCCCGCTGTTCTACCACTTTGCTGAGGACACAGCGACCTACACGATTGGCGACCAGGTGTTGCTGGGGCCATTTCTGCTGGCTGCGCCGGTCTGTCGGCCCAACACCAGCTTTCGCCATCTCTACCTGCCGGAAGGGGATTGGTATGACTGGTGGAGCAATGATCTGATCGAGGGGCCGAGCGATGTGCTGGAGCATGCGCCGCTGGAACGCATGCCGCTCTATGTGCGCGGCGGGGCCATCATCCCCTGCGGGCCAGCCATGCAGCACACCGACGAAAAACCGCTCGATCTGCTGACGATCTCCGTGTTTCCCGGAAACGGTAGTTTCACGCTCTACGAAGATGATGGTGCAACGCTGGCCTATGAAAATGGTGAGTTTTGTACCACCGCACTGAGCCAGCGCCGCGAGGGCGAGCGACTCACGGTGACGGTGGGAACACGGGAGGGGAACTTCACGCCACATGCGCGGCGCATGAGCCTGCGGGTCTATGCCATTCCTGCCGGGAGTGCCGTGGAGCATCCAAATGGAGTCTACGACGTGGAACGGGGCACGCTGACGTTGGAATGGGAGGACGACGGGCGCGGGCGCGAGCTGGTGTTTCGGCTCTGAAATTGCACCGCGGAGGGCGCGGAGCTAGCAGAGAACCGAGAACCCGTAGGGGCGAACCTGGTGTTCGCCCAAGAACCGAGAACCCGTAGGGGCGAACCTGGTGTTCGCCCAAGAACCCAGAACCGAGAACCTTGTGGTCGCCAGTTGAGTGACGAACACATGCCACCACAAAGACACAAAGGGCGCAGAGAATAAAAATCCTCTGCGCCCGCTGCGTTCTCGGCGGTGCGATGAGTTACACCGCAAGTTCGAGTTCTTGCACGCCCAGTCGTTCGTCGAGCCAGTGGCGGTAGGAGGGGTAGCGTAATTCGAGTTGCAGGTCGTGTTTGATGCGGGCGTTGTCGAGCCGCACCGAGGCGGTGAAGCTGCCAACAATGCTCGGGTCGAGACCCGAGTTCAGGGCTACATCGCTGTTGAACGTGCGCGGCGGCAGCATGCCTAGTCGTTCATGCACCTCGCTATACAGGTCGAGCAGGCGCACGGGGCTATCGTCGGCCACGTTGTAGATGGCACCTGGCTGGCCCTGGTCAGGCAGCCGCATCAGGATGGTCAGTAGGTCGTCAATGTGAACAGGTGAGGCAAAATTGCGGCCATTGCCAAAAATCGTTTCGGTGTTGAGCTGCACCGCGTCCACAAAATCCCGCTCCGGCCCATAAATCGTGCCGATGCGTAGGATCATCGCCGGGATGCGGTGGCGCTGCACCTGTTCCATAATGGTGCGCTCGGCGTCGGCCATCACCTGGCCCAGCGGGTAGCACGGCGCAACCGGGGCATCTTCGCCCACCAGGCTATCGCCAGCATCGCCATAGACGGCGGCACGGGAAGTGAAACAGTATGACTGTACACTGCGGGAGCGGGAACAGGCGGCGATCAGGTTCAGATTGCCATCAACAAAGGTTTTGCGAACCGAGCCATTCTCAAGAACGAGGCGTGAGGTGAGGTTATAAACGTGGTCAATACCGTCGGCGACCCCGACGAGGGTTTCGGGCCTGGTGATGTCGCCCGTCCAGACGACCATGCCCTGGGCTGCGAGCATCTCCACCAGCGGGTCATCGGCATTGCGCACGAGGCCGCGCACCCGGTGCCCCCGCGCCAGCAGCGCCTGCGCAAGACGAGAGCCAACATAACCCGCCGCACCAGCAATCAGGTAGTGTGCCATTTTTCACCTCTGGCTATTGCTGAGCGAGGCACCAGCGTCAACGGCGACAACTGGCCGGGCGTGGCATGTGCAACCAGGCCCCTGCTCGCTGATTCAACATGCTACGCTGCATGAAACCCAAACGGCGTTGGCCACTGGTGGCACTGCGGTTGGCAAGGTGCAGCGAGACATGCAAATAATACCATAGATTTTATTCCTTCAGCCGGTAGTAACCCTGAATAAAGCTGTGCATTTTCTGTGCATTTGTAGACAAAAAAAAGACGCCCACCTGGGCATCTCTTTTATGGTTGGAAGAGACGTACCTACGTCTCCTTATTTTCTATGGTTGTGCAGTCGCTAGTTGTTTGCGCTCCTCGGGCGTCATCAGTGCGAAGCCACCGTCGCGATTGACATAAACCATCTCTTCGGATTTCACATTAACAATCAGGTCAAGCAGCTTGTCGCCGTTGAGGTCGCTCAGGCGCATGGTGACGGGGGTAAGATCTTCGCCAGCGCCCACCAGGTATGGCCCGGTGTAGGTGCGGGTCTTGGCCGGGTCGCCGCCGGGGATTTCCACAATCACCACCTGACGATCCAGGTTCATGGCGATAAACTGAGTCTGGGCACCGTTCTCTTCGCCGTGGCCCACATGAGCCGAAAGCTGAAAGGTGCGGGGTCGCCCGTACATCATATCGTCGCGCACCACTTGCACCCAGGCGATGACGGTGTTCAGCAGTACGTAGAGCGCCAGCAGTGCCAGCAGGCCCGTTACGATATAGGCGAATGAGTTGACGCCCCGTGTTGGCACACTGATGAAGGGGCGGCGGTCGTTGCGAATGTCTCGGCTGGTAACGGCCATCGGTGGTTCCTCCTTCAAACATCGCATCTCAGCAGTGTGCGCCGCCGAAAACAACTGGCTCGACATGTGCCCACAAGCGAGGGTAGTACTTTTGTTCTAGTGCAAGTATAGCAAAGGTTGCGGTGGATGTCAAGAACAAAATTTCTAATACTAGAGTGGATCGTAGAAATATATAGGGGAGATAGTACGAAGCTTTACAGGATCATATGCCAATTGTCACCCTGAGCGACGCGAAGGGTCTGGGCGAAATTACGCGCACGATTCTGCGCTGCGCTCAGAATGACAGATACCGTGAGCAAAATACATTTGGATTTACACGCCGAGGCGCTGGCACAATTCGGCCAGCTCTGCGGCGGTGAGCAGCCCATCGGCTCCGCCATTGCCGCCGACTTTGTAGCCTGCGTAGACCACCGCCTGCCGCATGGCGTAGTACGGGTCGCCGCTCTGGAGGTAGCCATGCAGAAAGCTGGCAAACAAGGCGTCGCCAGAACCAATGGTGTTCACCACCGGGCGTGGCTCCACCGCCGGAACACCTCCCACGTAACCGTCGCGCTGCACGGCCAGGAGTGCCCCCGCCGCGCCCATGCCCACCCCGATGATCGGTGTGCCGTACTCGCGCTGCACCTGGGCAACCCACGCTTCCGGCGGGCAGGGCAGCTGCTCGTGGCTCATAAACAGAATCTCGGCGGCGGCCATGTAGTCACGGTTGTAACTGTCGTGGAGGGTGGCAATGGCGTGGACATCGGTGGCGATGGGGATGTTACGGGCGTGGGCCAGGGCCAGCAGGGGCCGGGCAAAGTTGATGTTGGCGGCGATCACCAGATCACAGCCGTTGAGAGCTAGCGCAAACTGTTCCGGCGGGTAGGCCTGCTCCTGAACGTCCTTCAAATCGGTGTGAATCTGGCGCTGGCCCGTCTGGTTGTAGATAATCACCGATTGGGGCGTTTCGTCCAGCGTTGCAAGCAGCCATGTCGTTTGAACCTGCTGCGCTTCCAACGCGCGCCGTACCCAGTCGCCCAGTTCCTCGTGCCCGACCATGCTGGCGAGTCGCACCTCGTGGCCGAGCCTGGAAAGGGCTAGCGCCAGGTTGTAGCCCACGCCAGAAACGCTGGTTCGCACGCCGAAGAAGGGAAAACGCACCGGCTCGTAGGTCAGCGGGAAGTGTTCGACCCGCAGCGTCGTTTCGATATTGATTAGCCCGGCAATGAGTATACGCGCCATTGTCACCGTCCCGGCACGTTGCCGCTCTTCTCCATCGCCAGAATCACAGCG
Organism: Chloroflexaceae bacterium; assembly: GCA_025454695.1. Classification (GTDB taxonomy): domain Bacteria; phylum Chloroflexota; class Chloroflexia; order Chloroflexales; family Chloroflexaceae; genus JALONX01. The sequence continues at coordinate 1,389 of JALONX010000264.1, read as the reverse complement.
TGATCACGGAGAAAGAGCAGCAAACGTACCCCAAAATAGGTAAGTCGGTAGAGGGGGCCTCGCCGCACAAAATCGTAGTCAATAAGCACGACCCGCTGCTGCGGATCGTCGGTCAACATCAAGTTGTGGGCCTGGAGCAGGTTGCGCCGCACCAGAAAGCTCCAGAGCCGCCGGGGTAGCTGCCAGATAGATTTATTTTTTGTCCGATCTGATTTGCTGGAAGCGGTGCGCCCATACAGGTCGGGCATGGAGCCGCTGCGCCAGAAGTAGCGCAACGAGCGCTTGATAATGTGGCGCAGTTCGGAGGCAATTTCGTGGCGTTCGGCTTTGCTCAGGTTTTTATAATCAACATCGAACAAGGCGCGGGCGTTGCGTAAAAAGGGCTGCACCACCAGCACCTGCACTTTGTCTTCCGAGTCGCGGGAAAGCAGGTAGTAGCTTGGGATGGAGTGGCGTGGGCCGAGGCATTCCGCATAGCGCTCGGCGGCGACGCGCATCTGGCGGGCCTGGCGCAGTGCTTCTGGCATGCTGCACCCCAATTCGTGCTTCAGCTTCACCACAAAACGGGCGTCATCGGTGCGGTAGACTTCAGTTTCGTTGCCGCCCGCAATCCGATCCAGGTTATCGTCACGATCAACCGGTGCAAACGCCCGGTCTGTTTCCAGCCACATGGCCCATACTCCTTGTGTTGCACGTTCTACTTCAACAGACGAATGGAATTGGCTGCGAGTTGCACGCCGCTATCATAATAGTACCGTGAACTGGCCCAAAATGGCACGCTTATTGCAACAAAAAACAATACGGAATTTGCCGTGTCAATGTAGACAGGAGAAGCGCATGAGCCATCACGAGAATCACCCAATCAGCAACCTTGAGTACGACTGGATTACGATTATTCAGAACAAAGCCGAAGCCGTGCGAGCCTATGACCAGTACATTCAGGATGCCCAGAACGCCAATTCGCAGGCCTGCGTCGAGCTGATGCAGCGCATTCGCGACGAGGACATGCAGCACCTGGAAGAGGCTCGCCAGCACCTGATGATGGTGATGAATGGCGAGATGGGTAATGCCATGGAGATGGGCGGCTCGGGCAACATGGGCGGCCAGCAGGGCATGAGCAGCGACCGTATGAGCAGCATGGGCGGCTCGGGTAGCATGGGCGGCAGCAGCATGGGCGGCTCGGGCAGTATGGGCGGCAGCAGCATGAGCAGCGGCACCATGGGCGACGGCATCAACAACGACGACGACACAACCGCCAACTCGCTCTAATTAACGGCCCGGATTTATCTCGCGCAAAGGCCCAAAGCCGCAGAGGAGTCGCAAGTACGTATGCATCTGTGATCCTTAGTGGCTTTGTGCCTTTGTGAGATATTGTATTGCGTTTCTTCG
>JALONX010000263.1 GCA_025454695.1 Chloroflexaceae bacterium | reverse complement strand
CATATTGTAAAGCCAAACCTTATAAAAAACCTCCGCGCCTCTGCGGTGAAATTGCAGGCTCAGTCCGCCGCTTTGGCCGCTTCCGTCACATGCAGCAACTCGCGCAGGAATGAACCCGTGTGCGAAGCTTCGACCTGGGCCACCTGCTCCGGCGTGCCTTCGGCTACCACAAAGCCGCCGCCGTCCCCGCCTTCCGGCCCCATGTCTACAATCCAGTCAGCGGTTTTAATCACGTCCAGGTTGTGTTCGATCACGATCACGGTGTTGCCCGCATCTACCAGCCGATGCAATACCTGGAGGAGGTGTTGCACGTCGGCGAAGTGCAGGCCGGTGGTTGGCTCGTCCAGAATGTAGATCGTGCGCCCGGTGTCAACGCGGGCCAGTTCCTTGGCCAGCTTCACCCGCTGGGCCTCGCCGCCGCTGAGCGTGGTGGCGGGCTGGCCGAGTTTGATGTAGTCCAGCCCCACGTCGTGCAGCGTCTGGAGGATGCGCCGCACGCGGGGCACGTTATCGAAAAACTCCAGCGCCGTCTGCACGTCCATGTCCAGCACATCGGCGATGCTTTTGCCCTTGTACTTCACCTGCAACGTTTCGCGGTTGTAGCGCTTGCCCTTGCATGTGTCGCAGCGCACCCACACATCGGCCAGAAACTGCATGTCAATGCGGATTTCGCCATTGCCTTCGCAGGCCTCGCAGCGCCCGCCCTTGACGTTAAACGAGAAGCGCCCGGCCTGGTAGCCGCGCAGTTTGGCCTCGTTGGTGGAAGCGAACAACTCCCGCAGCATGTCAAACAGCTTCACATAGGTCGCCGGGTTCGAGCGCGGCGTGCGCCCGATGGGCTGCTGGTCAATGTCAATCACCTTGTCGAGATGTTCCAGCCCCAGCATGTTGCGAAACGGCCCCGGCTTCAGCTGGGCCTTGTTCAGTTTATTGGCCAGCGCCGGGTAGAGCGTCTCGCTGATGAGCGATGACTTGCCGCTACCGCTGACGCCGGTAACGGCGATGAAACAGCCCAGCGGGAAACGCACCTGCACATCGCGCAGGTTGTTGAGCGTTGCACCCTGAATTTCCAACCAGGCCTCGGTTTGTTTCACCGCCGAGGGCGCGGAGACAACGGCGGTTTTTTTGGTTGAGCTTTTTTTGGCTGTGGGAAGAGCTTTTGGCCGCCCGCGCCCACCTTTACGCACACCCGCGCCGTTCTCGTCGGCCAGCAGGGCCGTGCGGCGCTGGTGGGGCACGGTCACTTCCAGCCGCCCGCCCAGGTAGGCCCCGGTGAGCGAGGCCGGGTTGTTGGCGATCAGCGCGGGCGGGCCAGCCGCCACCACCATGCCACCCTTCACGCCCGCGCCAGGGCCAAAGTCCACAATCCAATCGGCGGCGTGCATGGTGTCCAGGTCGTGTTCCACCACAATCAGGGTGTTACCCAGGTCGCGCAGGCGCAGCAGCGAGTTGAGCAGCTTGCGATTGTCGCGCTGGTGCAACCCGATGCTCGGCTCGTCGAGAATGTACATGACGCCCACCAGCCCGCTGCCAATCTGCGACGCCAGCCGGATGCGCTGAGCCTCGCCGCCGCTGAGGGTCGGGGCGGGCCGTTCCATGTTCAGGTAGTGCAGGCCCACGTTGCGCAGAAAGCCCAGCCGCTCACGAATCTCCTTCAGAATCTCGCTGGCGATCTCCAGCTGCGCAGTCGTGGCTCTCGTCAATATTCATCTGGCAGACATGGCGAATGTTGTGGTCACCGATTTTGACCGCCAGGCTTTCGGGGCGCAGGCGGGCACCGCTACAGGCCGGGCAGGGCTGCTCGCTCATATACTGGGTGTAATATTCTCGCGACCATTCGCTGTCGGTCTGCATGAAGCGGCGCTTGATCTCGCTCGCCAGCCCTTCCCAGGTGCGGTAAAACTCGCCCCGGCTGCCGCTTTCGTTCTCCCACAGAAAACGCACCTTCTGGCTGCCAGAGCCGTAGATAACCACATGCTGCTGCTGTTCTGTCAGCTGCTCCCAGGGCGTGTCCAGGCTGAAGCCATAGTGGTTGGCGATGGAGCGCAGGGCTTTGTAGGCCCACGAATCCTGCTTTTTGCGCAGCTCGCCCCAGTAGGGCACCGCGCCCTCGTGCAGTGACAGGGCTGTGTTTGGCACCAGCAGCGCCGGGTCAACCTCTAGCCTGGTGCCCAGGCCGGTGCATGTGGGGCAGGCCCCCTGGGGGTTGTTGAACGAGAACATCTGCGGGGCAAGCTCGGGAAAGGAGATGCCGCAGTTGGTGCAGGTGTTGGCCTCGCTCATCAGCCATTCTTCGGATTTTGGATTTTGGATTTTGGATTTTGGATTGTCCGATTCCTGCGTTGGCCCAAAATCTGGCTCGCCAGTTGTGGGTTCTTGGTTCTTGGTTCCCCTCGTCTGCGCTCGGGGCAGGCCCGGTTCTTGGTTCCCCTCGTCTGCGCTCGGGGCAGGCTTGGTTCTTGGTTCTTGAATACTAACCAGCACGCTGCCTTCGCCCACGCGCAGCGCGGTTTCGATGCTGTCGGTGAGGCGGGTGACGTAGGCGTCCCATTCGCTGCCAGCGTCGGCCTCGGCCCGGCCCAGCTTGCGCTGGCTTTTGTCGCTGGCTGGCTGGCTGCTGGGGGCGGGGACTTCGGCGGGCACCGCCAGCCGGTCTACCACCACTTCGATGCTGTGTTTAACCTTTTTGTTGAGCTTAATCTCGTCGCTCAGATCACGAACCTCGCCGTCCACCCGCACGCGCGAGAAGCCTTCGGCCTTGGCTTCGGCGAAAATATCTTTGTATTCGCCCTTGCGCTGCGATACCAGCGGGGCCAACACCATAAAGCGGGTGCCGGGCGACAGCGTGAGCACGCGGTCAACCATCTGCTCCGCCGATTGGGAACTGACCGGACGGCCACACTGGTGGCAGTGCTGGGTGCCCACGCGGGCAAACAGCAGGCGCAAATAGTCATAAATCTCGGTGACGGTGCCCACAGTGGAGCGGGGGTTTTTGCTGGCGCTCTTCTGCTCAATTGCAATCGCAGGCGAAAGGCCCTCGATCATGTCCACGCGGGGCTTTTCCATCTGCCCCAAAAACTGGCGGGCGTAGGAAGAGAGCGACTCGACGTAGCGTCGTTGCCCCTCGGCGTAGAGCGTGTCGAAGGCGAGCGAACTTTTGCCGGAGCCGGACACCCCCGTCAGCACGACGAGCTTATCGCGGGGCAGTTCGACATCCACCCCCTTCAGATTGTGCTCGCGTGCGCCCTTGATGACGATTTTGTCTCTAGACATGAAACGCTCCGCTGCGGACGAAGACGCTGGCTTCGCCCCGTGTTGGTGCCAACAAGGCAGACAAAAACGCTGCCATCCGCATCGGCGCGGTGTCGTGGCAGCGTAGAAAACTGAAACAGACGTGCGAGGAGTATAGCACTATAGTCCCACTACGTCAATTGTACCACGGGTTTCGGGGGCGGGTTGAAGAACATTAAAATCTCTCGCAAAGCTTGTCCTGAAGAATTGAAGGGCCGCAAAGGAGTCGCAAGAGCACGTTCATTTGCGATCCTTTGTGCCTTTGTGCCTTTGAGAGACTCCTCACGCTTTACCGCGTCGCCACCACCACCAGGCCGTCGCCCCAGAAGGGGTTGAGGCGGCAGAGCAACGTGGCCGCTGCCTTGCGCAGCAGGTAGCCCGGCTTTGGCGTAGGAAAGGCCCGCCGGGCGGGGGGCGTAGCGGGACGCGCTACCTGTGCAGGGCCAACTGGCGGTAGCACCTGGCCGACGTAGTGGGAGTAGACCAGCATCTCTTTGACATGCAGGCCGTGTTTGCCCAACAGCGTAGTGATGGTGTGGTAGGAAAACCAGTAGTTGTGGTCGGGATGCACCAGTTCCACCCGCCGCAGCATGTGCAGCAGCGTATCCAGCCGAAAGGCGTTGGGCACGGTGATGATCAGTTCGGTGGTGGGCGTCATCAGCCCCTGCACGCTGGTGAGAAAGAGGCCGGGGTTCGCCAAATGTTCCACCAGTTCCGTGGCCACAATCACCTCAAGCTGTTGCGCCTGGAGTTGGGCCACCGCACCAATGCAGCCAGCGTCGGCGACGAGCAGGTTAGGCACGCCCTGGCCCTGGAGAAAGGCAATGCCCTCGCAGTCGCTGTCTGCGCCCCACAGCTCGGCGGCAACCCCGGCCAGCCGCTGGTGCAGCAGTTCGCCCGTGCGGAAGCGTTGGGCGAGCAAGCCTGAGTCTACGCAGCCCACATGCAGCACACGCTTGCCCACGCAGCGCCGCAGCACCACGTTCTGGCGGCCTCGGACAACGGGAACACGGGGGAGCGGATAATAAACCATTTATGAGTTATGAGTTATGAGTTATGAGTTACGAGTGACTGGAGACCGGAGCCAGCAGGCAATTGGCAGTTGGCAGTTGGCAATTGGCACGAACTGCGGACGGTTCTCGGTTCACTTCGGCAAGCTCAGGGCAGGCCCGGTTCTCGGTTCTTACGTTTCACGCAGCACGCAGTACGCAGCACACAGTACGAGTCCGGTTCCTGGTTTCTATGCTGCTCAACTGATGGGCGGGCAGGCGGGCAATTCGGTAGGTGCAATCCACTCCTGCACTGGCAGCGTCTGGTCAAAATCGGCATTGTACTGATAGTCTGCTTGTTGCACCGTTACATGGTCAACCTGACCGGCAAACACGCCCTGCCCTGAGTCCAGCACCCACACCATCGCCGTGAGTTCTGCTGCGTCAAGGCCGGTGTAGCCGTTACGCGCCAGGCTCTGCTGCAACAGTCCCTCGGAACTTCGCCAATCCCACTCATGCGCAATGCCGGGCTGATCCTCGGCCATAAAAGAGACCAGCGACGGGTCGCGCTGTGTCTCGTAGGTCATCGTGAAACGCAACGGGCGGCCCGCACGCCCGGCCAGTGGGCAAACCTGCACCAACGAATGGCTTGCCACTGTCGTTTCAGCGCTCCGGTCTTGAATGCCCTGGCGGATAAGTTCTAGCCGATAACCCGATTTTGGCGCGGTGTAGCTGCCCGCGAAACGAAACTTGTATTCAGTCCAACTACTGCACGCCGCGAGACTTAGCAGCGCAAGCAACAGCACGAACACAGAAAAGGTACGGCGATTCGAAAAAGCGCGTGTGTTGTGGTTGACCATGATGATGTGATTGTAAAAGGATAGCGTCTTGCATCCACGTTCTCAATTGATGTAGGATGCACCACCATGGCGAACCGTGCAGCCGCAATCTTTCCGCTATTGCGATTTTGGATCCTTCGACAAGCTCAGGACGGGTTTTGGATTTTCGATTTTCGATTCAGAAAGACGCATTACGCATTACGTTTCACGCCCTACGCATTACGCATTACGCATTACTAGACTGTAAACGAAGTTTTCTTCTCTGCCGTCGCATGGTCACCCCGACCGCAGGGAGGGGTCTTCAGCGGACGGCACTGCAGATTCCTCCCTGCGGTCGGAATGACAACGTACAGCAGTGGATGCAAAGAAACTTCGTTGACGCAGTAATTACGCATTACGGATTAGGCATTACGGATTACACATCACGTTTCACGTTCCACCTCCCGCAACGACCGCAACACCCGCTCCGGCGTCATTGGTTGCTGGCTGACCCACGCGCCAGTGGCGTTGTAGATGGCGCTGGCGATGGCCGGGGCAAGCGGCACCAGCGGCAGTTCGGCCATGCCCCGTGCGCCAAATGGCCCGTTGGGATCGCCCAACTCCAGCACCACGGGGATAACCTCGGGCATGTCCAGCGCGGTGGGCAGCAGGTAGGTGCTGAAGCCGGGCGTTAGCACATAGCCGTCGCGCATCTGGAAGTGTTCCATCAAGGCGTAGCCCAGCGCCTGCGCCAGGCCGCCCTCAATCTGCCCTTCCACCTGCTGGCGGTTCACCGCCTTGCCCACATCATGCACGCTGATGATGCGCAGCACCTGCACCTGACCAGTCAGGGTGTTGACCTCAACTTCCACCGCCTGGGCAGCGTAGCCATAGGCATAGTTGGGCACGCCCGCCGTCGTCTGGTGGTCGAGCGGCGTGGTGGCGGGGGCACGGTAGCGCACGGTGGCCCGTGCGGGGCGCTCCTCGTCGTCCCATTCGCGCTTCGCCGCCAGGGCTGCATCATGCACTGCCCGCCCGGCCATAATCGTGAGCCGCGAGGCCGAGGCGCTGCCCGCATTGGGGGCTTCGCTGCTGTCGTCGGTAATCATCGTCACCCGCTCGAACGGTACGCCCAGCACCTCCGCCGCAATCTGCCGCAAAATCAAGTGCGTGCCCTGGCCCACATCCGCCGCGCCGACCCGCACCAACGCCCGCTCGATTTCCGCGCCGCCTTCAAGCTCCACGGTGGCAGTGGCTCCTTCGGGGTAGCCAAACGAATAGCCCAGGTTTTTGATGCCGCAGGCGATTCCGACACCACGGCGGATTGGCGATTGGAGATTGGCGGTTAGCGATTGAAGATTAGCGATTGGAGATTGAGTAATCGGCTGCATTGCGTTCCAATCTCTTATCTCTAATCGCTCAAGCTCTTTGATACAGGCGTCGAGGCACTCGCGCACCGTCACGCCGCCGGGGAGCGGGTGCTGGGTTGGCTCGATGCTGCCTTCACGGTAGAGGTTGATCCGCCGCAGCTCAACCGGGTCAATGCCCAGAGCGTGGGCCAGCCGGGTGACCATACTTTCGCTGGCGAACTGGGCCTGGGGCGCACCAAAGCCGCGAAACGCGCCCGACGGCACATTGTTGGTGTAGACGGCATAGCCATCCACATGAATATTGGGCACCTCGTAGCAGCCGCTGGCAAACAGGGCCACACACTTGATCACCTCGGCGCTGGTGGAGGCATACGCGCCGCCATCGGCCCATGCTTGCGCTTTCACGGCGACGATGCGCCCGTCGCGCATGGCACCCCAGCTGCAACGGATGGTGACCGGGTGGCGCTTAAAGTGCGCCACCATCGACTCAGCCCGATCCCACATGATGGCGACGGGGCGGCGCAGCTTCCAGGCCGCCAGGGCCAGCAGATGCTGCATGCTCAGGTCTTCGCGCCCGCCAAAAGCTCCGCCAATGGCGGCGTAGCGCACAATCACCTGTTCTTCCGGTAGCTCCAGCATTTCGGCAATCTGGCGACGATCTTCGTGGAGCCACTGGCCCGCCGTTTCCACCACCACCCGGCCCTGTTCGTCCAGAAAAGCGATGCCCGCTTCGGGCTGGAGGTAAGCGTGTTCCTGCCAGCCGGTTTCAAACTCACCCTCCAGCACCAGGTCGGCCTCGGCCAGGGCCGCATCGGCGTCGCCCTTGCGAATGGGGCAGTGGTAGAGCAGGTTGCTGCCGTGGTTGCCATGCACCAGCGGCGCACCGGGTTCCAGGGCGGCGCGGGCATCGGTCACGGCGGGCAGGTCTGCGTACTCCACCTTCACCAGCCGGGCGGCAGCCTCGGCAGCCTCAGCGGTTTCGGCCACCACCAGGGCCACCTTGTCGCCGACGTAACGCACCACCTCGCCGCACAGCACGGGCTGGTCGGCCTCAATCAGGCCGTGGGCGTTGTAGGGCACATCGGCAGCGGTGAACACGGCCACCACGCCGGGGTGGGCCAGGGCCGCCGCCGTTTCAAGGGCCACAATGCGGGCGTGGGGCCGCCCGGCGTAGACGATCTTGAGGTGCAGCATGCCAGGCTGGATCAGGTCGCCGGGGTAGCGGGTCGCGCCGGTCACTTTGCCCAGCGCATCGGGGCGGCGCAAGGAAGCGCCAATGAGAGACTCAGTCATCAGCTCAGTTCCTCTGGTGCAGGGTGCGATGGTTCCACATTCACCATAGTACCATCATCGGGTGAAGTGTGCATCATCACAGTTTTGAATCTTCAGACCAGTGGGGTCATTGTAGTCACGACGCTGAGCATTGCCCAACCACTGGCCATACGCCAGCGGCGGGAAGGTCTCCACTGTGTTGTTCAGAGCTTCCACCAGTTCCGAGGCCACAGCCTGCTTCAGCACCAGGTAGCCGTGCAGGTCAAAGAAAAGTCGTCACGAGCGGTTGGTTCCTTGGGCGTCATACACTCTTCCTCACAGATACTAGTTGTGGCACGCGGGCCAGGGATTGCTATGCTGGTGATTGTACCGCACCTCGTGCCGTTGCATACCGTAGGCTCCAGCGTTACGTGACGACTATTGGCGGTGGGGTTCGGGGATGGCGCGGTAGCCAGACAACAATCAGCAGCCGAGTTTGAGGTAGTGCCCAAGGAGGAGATGATGGAAATTTGAGGTTGCGTGCTGCATTCAGTTCACCTACCTACCGTGATGAGGCGTTATGGGCAAACCAGCGGCGGATGAGTTCGACCTGGAAGCGGTAGCCATGGCCAGACGGCTCAATCAGCTCCCGCTGGAATAACTGGTGGAGGGCAGCATCAAGGCCGTCGGGGGCGCAGGCGGCCAGTATATCCCGGCTCGCCGCCGCGCCCTCACCCTGCGCGGCCATCACTCCCAGCAGCATGCGGCCTATGTCGTCCACCTGGTTGCGGTAGATGTCGGCAAAGAACATATCACCACTGCCCAGGGCCTGCTCAACGGCGGTCTCCACATCGGCCAGTTGGGCTAGGCGGCGCACACTCGGGTCTTGCTCGTTTTTGAGTACAACGATCTCTGAGCAGAGCAGTTGTACCAGGAAAGGATGGCCCCTTGTGAGGGCCAGCACGCGGGCGCTTGCCTCTGGTGTATAGCGCAGGGTAAAGTCGAGTATTGGCGCTTCAATCAGTTTGCGGGTTTCGTCTGCGGTAAGGTAGCTCACCGCCACCACCTGCACGTTGATCAGGTAGTTGGCCCAGCGGCGATACTCTTCCAGGGTGTGGGAACCGGCCAGCAGTAGTTTGCAGCGGGGGCGGTGCTGAATAATGTGACGCAGCATGCCCAGCACATCCTCTTCGTCAAAGCGCCCCCGGCTGATGGCCCGGTCAAGTACCTCAAATTCGTCCAGCAACAGCAGGAGCGTGCCCTCACCAACACACTGCTCCACCCCGTCCAGCCAGTTGTAGAAGGTGGTAAACGGATCAGTGGTGAGGGTTTCACTGGGAAGTTCAGGCAGGGTCAGGCCGCGCTGAACACGGGCCGACTCGGCCATGCTCCTGGTGAGGGCGCGAAACATACTGCCGTAATCCCCGGCCTGAGAGACCGGCCCTTGCAGATCGACAAAGAGCGGCACGATGCTGCTGGGCAGCAGGCGGCCCAGGTTGTTGAGCAGCGAGGTTTTGCCCATGCGCCGCTGGCCATAGAGTAGCAGCG
>JALONX010000262.1 GCA_025454695.1 Chloroflexaceae bacterium | reverse complement strand
GTCCATAAGGGAGTTACGAGTTATGAGTTATGAGTTACGAGTGAACAAAATTCCCCTTGAATTTACGCATTACGAATTACGGATTACAAGAGTCATCTCAAGCCTGCTTCCTGAAGCAACTGGTTGAGTCGCGCTGTTTCTTCAGGCGTGAGCGGCGGCAGTGGTGGCTCCTGGCGATAGTCAATGCGTAGTTCAAATGCGCCCTCTTCGTAAATTTGCGCCAGGGCCTGTCCAAGATCGAAGGTCACATCCGGGTCGGGTACACGCAGGGGCACGGCAATCGGCTGGGGCGGCTCATAAAAGCCAATCGGCCAGACTTCGACCTGTGGGCGGCGGCCCACCCGGCTGAGCAAGGCATAGTAGGGCCCTGGGGGCAGTGGGTTTTGTGTGGGCCAGCGTTCGCCGCGTCGCAACAGGTCAAGTTCCAGGAAATGCACTTTTGATTGCAACAGGTCGCGCCGCTTTTGCAGGTAGGCCTCGTGTGAGTCCGTACCCTGGCGCTTGTTTGTTGGCGACAAAATCTCAATCACCGTGACCAGTTCATCGCTGCCCACGGTGCGAATCTCGATCCGCTGGGTGCGGGAGGGCACAGGCATTGCCTCCACCAGGCTCGTGGCGGTGTAGGGCGAGGCGGTTGCGACCAGCATCCCACCTTTAGGCCGTATATCATGGTCAAGAATAGCCACGTCAGGTAGAATATTGTTTACCTCGGCAATGGTCAGATCTTCATACGTAACATACGGTGTGAGGGCAGCGATGTAGCGGGGCCGTAGTTTGGGCTGAAGCTGTGCGCGAATAGCGTTCGCCAGCGCTGCGTGGACATCTTGCCACCACTGGGGCGCTTCCAGGTAAGGATCCATACCGCGAAATGGTGAAGGCATACAACCTCCTCAGAACCACCGAAGTATCTACCACAAAGGCACAGAGACTACAAAGGCCGAAAGCCTGGTTGACTACGTGTAACTCGTAACTCGTAACTCGTAACTCAACTACGCTGCTTCGGCCATGCTCTGTTCCATATGGGGTAGGAAGAAGCGCTCCATGTGCTCCTGGGCGCTGGGCACCGTGTCGGCCCGTTGGATGCTGGCGCGGAGGTTGGCGCAGCCCGGCAGGCCCACGGTGAACTGGCCGATCAGCTGTTTGAGCTTGTTCAGCGCAATTTTTTCTGGCATCTCCTCCAGGCACATGTCGAGGTAGCGTTGCAGGAGTTCCAGCTTGTCAGCAGCGGTGGGTTCAAATGGCACGTCGCCCCGGCGCAACTGGGCAATTTGCAGAAAAATCCAGGGGTTGGCCATAGCCCCCCGCCCGATCATCACGCCGTCTACGCCGCTTTCGTGAAGCCGCCACAGGGCCTCGTCGGCGGTGGTCACGTCGCCGCTGCCAATGACCGGGATGCTGACGTGTTGCTTCACAGCAGCCACGCGGCTCCAGTCGGCCCAGCCTTTGTAGCCCTGCTCGCGGGTGCGCGGGTGCAGCGCAAGCGCCGCCATGCCACAATCTTCGGCCAGTTTCGCCGTGTCGAGGAAGTTCAGGCTTTCTTCGTCCCAACCCGCCCGAAACTTCAGCGTGACGGGAACGTGTACCGCTGCCTTCACCGCCCGCAGCAGCCGCCCCATCTTGGGCAGGTCACGCAGCAGCGAGGCCCCGTGGCCGCCGCCGGTGATTTTGGGCGAGGGGCAGCCGCAGTTGATGTCAATAATATCGGCTCCCAGTTCCTCCACCGTGCGGGCCGCTGCCGCCACCAGGTCTGGTTCGTTCCCGCTGAGCTGCATGGTCAGCGGGCGCTCCTCGGGCAGAAAGTCGAGCAGGCGGTGGCGCTTCAGCGCCTTGGGACTCACGCTGGCGGCGTTGGTCATCTCGGTGCTGACGAGGCCGCAGCCGCCCAGACCCAGCACCATGCGCCGGAAGACGCTGTCGGTGACGCCTGCCATGGGGGCGAGAATAATGTTTGGCGAAATGCGAATCGGCCCAACCTGGTAGGTGTTGGGCAGCGTTTCAATCGTTTGCTGGTCAAGCGTTATGTCTGCGGTTGGTTTAGCACCCGCCAGCCAGGGCGCACGTTGTTCGGCGTTCATAGCATTAACATTCGGCAGATATTCTTAAGAAAGACAAACTACAACCAAGCACTACTACAGTATGCGATTTCTCTGGAGATTATACCACGGGGGGGCGTTGAGAGCAGGTTCTGGTGGAAGTGGGCTGCGGTCTGCGTGCGCAAAGGGCGGCCTATGGTCGGGGTGGCACGGCGTTGCTGCCCCTATTCTGCGCTGTTGCGAGCGCCGCTTTTAGTTGTGTATAGGTAAATGGTTTGTGAATAAAGCCCTGTGTTTCCAGCGACTGGAAGCGCTGGCCTACCTCCACCTGATCGTAGCCACTCATCAGGATGATAGGCACCGTCGGCTTGATGGCCCGCATGAAATGTGCGGCAACATCGCCATTCATTTTCGGCATGGTGAGATCAAGCAACACCCCGTCAATGGTGTCGGCATACTTCCGAAAGAGATCAACACCTGCTGCACCATCTGGTGCGAGCAGCACCTGAATGCCGAGCCGGGTAAGCATGCGTGTCACCAGTTCACGCAGCAGCGCTTCATCTTCAACCACGAGCATGCAGGCAAAGGGCCTGGTGGTGTGAAACACTGGCGAGGCGGTGCTGGCGGCTCTGGCAACAGCCGGAAACAGCAGCAGCACGCTGGTGCCCTGGCCAGGCGCACTGGTGACCCGCATAGCGCCACCATGCCCTTGTACAATGCCTAGCACTGCCGCCATGCCCAGGCCCCGTCCGGCAAACTTGGTACTGAAGAATGGCTCGAAGATGCGCTGGCGGGTTGCTTCATCCATGCCGCAGCCAGTGTCGCGGATTTCACATGCGACGTAGAGTCCAGGCGGAAGCGTGTGGCCCACATCCATTATCGCCAGGTCGTCGGCGGTGGTGTGCCATTGCCAGGTGCGGAGCTGAATGGTACCTGCATGCTCACCCAACGCTTCTATCCCGTTGCGCACCAGGTTGTGGAGGAGTTGTTGAATCTGGGTAAGGTCTGCTTCCACAAATGGCAGGTCGGTGGGAGCCTCGACCGTTACATCAATGTGGGTGGGCAGGCTGCTGGCCAGTTGGGCGGGAATATGGCTGAGGAGTGAGGTGAGATCAAGCGTTTCGAGCTGGAAACGACCATGACCCGAGTAGGCTAACATCTGCCTGGTCAAATGTGCTGCCTGGCGAGAGGCGGCGCTAATTGCCTCCAACGACTCGCGCATGTCGGTTTGGAGCGTTGGGGTCGCCAGCATCATGTCGGCGTAGCCCAGAATGGTTCCAAGCAGATTGTTAAAGTCGTGGGCGATGCCTCCGGCCAGTGCCGCCAGACTTTCGTGGCGCTGGCTGGTGATAAGGCGTTGCTGCAAGGCAGCGTGTTCTTGTTCCGTCCGTTTTTGGGTGGTGATGTCAATCAAAATCCCCTGCCAGCATACGCCCTCGCCCTGCGTGTTGCATAACACCAGCGCTTCGTCGCGCACCCAGAGCAGTTCGCCTGTTTTGCTGAACATGCGATACTCTTCGCAGAGTGGTTGGCCCGTGGTGTTGGCATACGTACAGGCTTCTTCCACTCGCTCAAAATCATCGGGATGAATCAGCTTGCGCCAGATCGCCGGATCAGTCAGGCACTCTTCCTGGCTATAGCCTAGCAACGGCTCTACCTGTCGGCTCATGTAGAGTGTGGCGCATGTCTCGCCAAGGGCATTGATATAGATGATGCCAGGGAGTTGTTCCAGCAACACGCGGTAATCAAGCGCATCGTTGGTAGGCACACTCTGGATATTGCTGATGAGGCGGCCTTCCGCCAGGTTGTAGATGGTATGCATAAAAATGACAAAACGTTTATCCTTATGCGACCACTATATCACACTGTTGTGTCAGAACTGAAGCACGAATTAGCCCCATGCCCCCGAAATAAGGCAAGCGTATCTTTTTGAACAGCGACACGGTGTAGTAGTAACAGCCTACGCGGCTACAATACTATCCCTTTGGAACATGGAGGCAGGCAATGAAACACGTCAAAGGAACAATCAATCGAGTGGAGATGCTGGGCTGGCTGGGCGGCACCCCGGAACTGCGCACAACGCCGGGTGGCTCGCAGGTGTGCCGGTTTAATGTGGCTACCAAGCGGGTGGCCGGGCGCGAGGCTACTGGTGCGCCGACCTACGACACCGACTGGACGATTGTGGAGGCCTGGGATCGGCTGGCCGAGCGCTGCGGCCACTATCTACAGAAGGGCAGCCGGGTGCTGGTGGTGGGCAGCCTGCGCACCGACACATGGGTGGACAAAGAATCGGGCCAGCAGCGCTACAAGACCTACGTCCGCGCCGCCGACGTACTCTTCCTCGATAGCCGTGGCGAACAGCGCGAGCAGAGCGAGGAGCTGGAGGAAGAGGGCGAAGAGGTGCCGTTCTAAGTTTTGCTACACATTTCTGTGTAACGAATGAAACGTGAAGCGTGAAACGTGACCTGGGATCACGTTTCACGCTTCACGTTTTGAGTTTTTGGATGTGGAAAATCAAACTTACGGCACGTTTCATGGTTTGACATGGTTATCGCTTGCTTGTGCGTTGCCAACACTGCCTATGCGATGTTGTCTCACGTCCCACGTCCCCGGTCGCCCTACGACACCCACAGCAGCCGCGCTGAGTCCACCTGCCAGCCCCCCTTGGTGCGGTGAAGCTCCAGTTCGTAGGCCCCAGCATTGAAGGGATTGCGGAAGAACTCAACCATGACGCGCACGCTGCCGTCGGGCTGCGGCTCCAGTGGCCCAAGGGCGATCCAGAGGCGCTCCACCGTGGCAGTAGTGTCACTGATACGGTCGCGGAGTTGGGTGCGCTCAATCAGTTCGACCTGGTTGGCGTAGGGTGCAAGCAGCGGCTGCGGGTTGAAGGGCAAGGGTGGGCCGTTGCCAGTTTCATCACGGGGTAGTTCACGGGCGTTCAGCAGCGGGTTGACGCCGATGAGTGAAAGCGTGGTGCCCGCCGGGAGCAGGTACTGGGGGCTGAACATGTGGCGTAGCACGGTGCTGTAGGCGAGGAATTCTTGCGTATTGACCTTCGTCGGCGCTGGCGGGGCAGTCGGTGCTGGCACGGTCGTCTGGTAGGTCGGCGGGGTGGGGATGATGGGCGTGGGGCCACTGGGCAGGGCCAGCAGCGGCAGATGTTGCACGTTCATCTCCTCGCCCGCTGCGTAAGCTGTTACGTTCGTCACCTCCGCCGTGCGGGCGTTCACCCTGACGACGACCTGCCGCTCGGCCACCAGTTGCCGTTCGGGGATGTCGCTCCCCGCAGCGGCAGGAATGGTCTCGATCACCTGGCCGCGAATATAGAGCAGCCACAGCGGTTCTGGCCCGCTGGTCAACTCGCCCCGCATCTCGACCGGCTCGCCCTCCATGCGCGTGTAGATGCCTCCTTCCCGCAGCTGCCTGAGGGCCTGCACAACCGCGACCTCCACCGAGATAAGCCCTGGTGTGGCCGTGGGCGCGGGCGGTGCGGCTGCCTTGCGTAGGCCGCAGGCGCTCAACAACATGATAAAGAGGAGCAATGTTGCATTGACGATTAGCGATTGGCGATTGACGATTGGCATAGTTCGCGCTGCGTTACGGGCGCATCAAGGGAATGTGTTTCTGCATGAGTGACGCTGCGACGAGTGGAATGGTTCCTGTTGTACCTCTGATGATAGATTAATGCTGAAACAGTTAACAGCATGTTTTTCTAATCCCACGGCTCTTCTGTAGGAAAGCTTTTTCCCCCGCCCTTCGCCTTCTTCCACAAAGCAGACTGAAGACCTCCCCCTGTCTTCATGGCGCTACGCACACAAGCACGTAGAAGGAGGGAACATGCAACCACCCAACCGACGCTGGCATTTCAGCATAACGCTGCTGGTGGCCTTACTGGTAGGTGTGCCAGTGGCCATGCAGCGGCCAGCAACTGCTTCGGAACCAACCACCACTGGCGGGCAAGGCCAGGCCCAGGCCCAGGATGGCGCTGATGGCGCGGCGACGCCAGCCCAGGAGTCCGACCGGACGGCAGCATGGCAGCAACGCCAGGCTGCCCTGGCGAGCGCTCCGCCCGAGGTGGGCGAAACCTTTAGCAGCGCTATCTACCTGCCGCTGGTGGTTGGCCCCGCCCGCCGCCAGTTCACCTTTGGTGCTATGAGTCCGCAGGCCAACATGCAGCTGGAAGCGGGCGACTACACGCTGGACTCACTCGCCATTCCGCCCGGTGTGACTGTTTCTGCCACTGGCCCGGTGACGCTGAATGTGAAGGGTGACGTGAAGATTGACGGTACGCTGCGTAGCATATGTGGTGCGATGACAATTAACGCAGGCGGCAATCTGCTGGTGCTGGGCACCATCAACAACCGCTGCGACGGTGCTGGCGGGAGCGCCGATGTGACGCTGCAAACCAATGGCGGTGCGCTGCGCATTGGAGGTGACGGCAGCACGACAACTACGATTGCAACAGACGGGAACCTGAACACCACCAACGCCGCCAACACGCCCCGTTGGGAATTCGATGTGTTGCCCCACCAGCGTTCAAGCAGCAACCTGCCGCCAGTTTGCACTGCCCGCGCCGACACGCTGCTGGACACGGTGGTGCCCGGTGCGCCCGTGCCAGTGCAGTTTGAGTCACAGGCTGCCGACCCTGACGGCGGGCCGATGCAATATCGCTGGAGCTTCGGCGATGGCGGCAGCAGCAGCGAACAGAACCCCACCCACCTCTTCCAGCGTTGGGGTGCGTTTGCGGTCACGCTGACGGCCACCGATGACGATGGGCAGCAGTGCCAGGCCCGGCTCCATGTGGTGATGGGCGATGGCGAGGCCAATGTGCCCAGCACCCCCGCCGCTCAGATTGAACTCGCCGGGGTGCTGGCGGAGGTGGGCATGTTGGTGAATATCGGCGGCCTGGCCCTTGGCCCGCAGGCGGGCGAGCTGAGCTATGCCTGGGATTTTGGCGACGGCAGCGGCAGCAGCGAGCAGAACCCCGTTCACAGCTACGCCGCGCCGGGCCGCTACATGGTGACACTGACGGTGCGCAACGCCACTGGCGAACGTGTGCAGTCCACAGCGGCGCTCTATGTCTACCCACCGACAACCAGCCCGGCGGTGGCTCCCCCTGGTGGGCTAACGCTTGCCGCAAGCGAGGGTGTTGAGTTGATGCAGGTGGGCTGCATTGTGCCGCCGCCGCCCATCATCCCCTATTTTGACTTTACTCTACTTGGCCGCAAGGCTGACGATGGCAAACATGGTGTGTCATTTCACTTCTGGGGCATTGGCTTTGTGGTGGTTGGGCCGCGCTTTAACGCCCAGGCCCAGCATGGCGGCGATGGTCGCCCTGACGTGCGCAACGGCGATGCGTTTGGGCGCAACGGCGGGCGTGGCGGCGACCTGACCTTCTCGGTCAACGGCCTGTTGAGCATTTGTGGCGGTGCCCAATTTACCAGCGGCAATGGTGGCAACGGCGGTGACGCCACGGCCCGGGCGGCGGCCCCTGGCATGGCATGGGCCAGGGCGGGCCACGGCGGGCGGGCAGGCACCATCTGGGTCGAGGCCAGCCAGGGTATTCGCATCTGGGGCAACATCACCACCACCTTTGGC
>JALONX010000006.1 GCA_025454695.1 Chloroflexaceae bacterium | reverse complement strand
TCTTCCCATGTGCCGCTGGCGTAGCGTTTGACGTAGCTCTGGTAGCGGCGGCGGCGCTCCCGGTAGAGGGCCAGCAGCGGGCCGGGGTTGGGGTCGGTGCGGAGTTGCTCCACCGCCCGAACGATCCGTTCCACCGCCATGGTAAGCACTCGTTCGCCCAGCGAGGCTGAGGCTTGCGCCCGTGGGTCGCGGCCAAGGACGGCGCTGCTGGCGGGGTGCAGTGGTTCGTCGCCAAGCCGATCCAGGTCAACCAGCTCTGGGCGCAGCGAGAGCATCTGTGAGCTTTCCCACAGCGCGGCGTGGTCGAGCATTTCTTCGTCTACCAGGGCCAGGGGCGGCAGGGCCAGCACCAGCAGGCCGTGGCGCTGCATGGCGGCTTCGGCCATCTCCATCAGCACCAGTTCGTGGCCCTGGGCATAGTGGCCGCTCAGCAGCACCACCACCTCCCAGCCCGCCGTGGCCAGCCCGTTCACAATCTCGTCCCACAGCTGCCGCACAATGTCGCTGCGGATGGAGAGCGAGTCGGGGTGGGGCAGGGCAGTGATGGGCCACCATGTGGTGGGCAGCAGCACGCCGCCGGTACGCTGCACGGCCCGCTCGGCCACATGCTCGGCGGTGAAGCCATCAACGCCGAAGGGCAGGTGCGGCCCATGCCACTCTAGTGCGCCCCAGGGCAGGTAGGCCACCGGCGCAGCCAGGCGAATGGAAGCCAGCGCATCCGGGCGCAACTCGGTGTAGCGGCCCCAGTTCAGCTTTTCTGTCATGCACGCTCCCGTGTGATTGCAGATTGTAGATTGTAGATTGACTGGAGACTAAAGACCGAGGGCAGAATTAACGATTGACGTTGTCCGCAGAGCGGCGCGAAGCGCTTTTGGCGATTGCATGGCATTCGCAGCCCGTAACTCGTAACTTCTGTCATCTTGTCATCTTGTCAATGTTCTCTGCATCTCCGCGCCTCTGCGTCTCTGCGTTTATCCGCTGAATTTCTCCGCGATCTCATCAAGGCTCACCCGCCGCTCCTCCCGCGTGCGCAGGTTGCGCCAGACCAGGCTGTTGCTGCCCCGTTCCTCCGCGCCGACGATGGCGACGTAGGCGGTGTTACGGCGGGCAGCGTCGCGTAGATTGCTGGCCAGGTTGCGGCCCCGCACATCTACCGCGACGACAAAGCCCCGCTCCCGCAGTCGCCGGGCTACCAGCAGACCGTAGTCGTAGTCGGCCTCGGCGATGGGAATCACCAGCACGTCACGGTTGTCTGCTGCTGGCGTGGCGCTGGCCACGACGATCCGCTCCAGGCCATAGGCAAAGCCCACGGCTGGCACCGGCTGCCGCCCGCCCAGCGTCGTCACCAGATCGTCATAGCGCCCGCCGCCACAGAGTTGCAGCTGTTGCTGGTCGTAAATCTCAAAAATAATACCGGTGTAGTAGCTCAGCCCACGCCCCAGGCCAAAGTCTAGCACCACCTGCTCAGCCTCAAGTTGGTGGCTGGCCAGCAGCCGCAGGATGGCCCGAATCTCCTCCAGGGCACTGGTGACGACATCCGCCTCGGCCAGCAACTGAGCGACATGCGGCAGGGTCTCATCGGGGTGGCCCCGCAGCTGCACCAGCCGGTGGAGCAGTTCCAGTGCCCGTTCCAGGTTGGGCTGCTGATGGTCGCGGCGCAGCTTGCGTAGCAGCCGCCCTACAATCGCTTCCGGCGGGCGGGTGCCAAAAGCCAGGTCAACCCGGATGGACTCGAGCAGCCGCAGCAGCAGGGCAGCGGCCTGATCATCGTCCAACCCTTCCAGCAGCGCCGGGTCGAAGGGCAACTGGTCGGCTGGCTCGTGCAGGCGGGCACGCACCGACTCAATGCCGTGGGTGCGCAGCCGCTCCATGTTCCAGGCCAGCAGGCCCTGGGTGCGTTCGGGCAGGCCAAGCTGGGCCAGCAGCTCGCGCACCAGGCCAATATGGCCCAGCACGACCTGGTAGCCATGTAACCCGGCGGCATCTAGCCCGGCGCAGGCCAGGGCGATGATCTCGGCATCGGCGCGGGGCGTGGGGCCGCCCACCAGCTCCACGCCCACCTGGGTAAACTGGCGGTAGGTGAGCCGCTGCGGTCGTTCGTAGCGAAACACCGGGCCGCTGTAGCTCAGCCGCAGGGGCAGCGGCTGGTCTTGCATGGCGTTGACGTAGGCCCGCAGCACCGAAGCCGTCCATTCGGGGCGCAGGGCCAGCGCCCGCTCGCCAAAATCAAACTCGTAGACCTTGCCCGCCAGCTCCTCGCCCAGCTTACGGGCGTAGAGGTCGCGGGACTCGATGATGGGCAGGTCAATCGGGGTGTAGCCGTGGCGGGCCAGGGTTGCTTCCAGCAGTGTGCGTACCCGCAGCAGGTCGCGCTGGTCGGGCGGAAGCACATCGCGCATGCCGCGCACCGCTTCAATCGTATTGCTCACATTGCACCTTCAGGCTGTATCGCCGCCATTGTACCATAGCGCACGGGCAGACCGGAGACGGGAGACCGCAGACCGCAGACGGAATGACAAAATGACAAGATGACAGGGTGGAACACGCAGTTCCCAGTTGGCGGTTGGCCGTTAGCAGGTCTTTGCAAACTGCAAACTGCCAACTGCAAACGGCTCTCTAATCTCCAATCTACAAATACAACGGCTATGCTACAATACCCCGGAATATCGCCTGAGTTGCGTTAATGTCAATGTGATTTTGGATTTTAGATTTTGGATTTTAGATTTTGGATTTTGGATTGCCGAAAGGCTGACACCAGCAGGCAATACGCAGTACGCAGTACGCAGTACGCAGCACGTTTTACGAGATACAGGTTCTCGGTTCCTGGTTCTAGGTTCTTGCCTTCGTTATGCTTCGATCACTCATTAACCAGCGCCTTGGGCGCTACCTGATAACGGCGCAGCTTGGCCGGGGCGGGATGGCCGCCGTCTACCGCGCAACCGACACGATGTTGCAGCGCGATGTAGCCCTCAAGGTGCTGTATGCCCAGTATGCCGATGACGCCAGCCTGGTGGAACGCTTTAAGCGCGAGGCGGTGACGGCGGCGGCCCTTGAACACCCTAACATCGTGCCGATTTACGACGTGGGCGAGCAGGATGGCATGGTCTACATTGCCATGAAGCTGCTGACGGGCCGTTCGCTGGCGGATGTGTTGGGGGAGCGGGGCACCCTGAGCCTGGCGGAGGTGCTGCTGGTGTTGGAGCCGGTGGCCGCCGCGCTGGACTACGCCCACAGCAAGGGCGTGATTCACCGCGACATCAAGCCCGGCAATATTTTGCTGGATGGCGACACAACGGCGGGCCAGCCGCTGAGCAGCGCCACCAGGGTGATGCTGACCGACTTTGGCATTGCCAAAACCCTGGACAGGCCGGGGATGACCACCACTGGTGCCCTCATCGGCACGCCCGACTACATGGCCCCGGAGCAGATCGGCAACCAGAATGTAGACCGGCGGGTTGATGTGTATGCTCTGGGCATGGTCGCCTTTCGCGCCCTTACCGGGCGGCAGGCTTTTGAGGGCACGACTCAAGATGTGCTGGTGGGCCATCTCTACGGCACGGTGCCTGCGCCATCGAGCCTGAACACGAGCCTCGGCCAGACAATAGACTCAGCCATTATGCGGGCGCTCGCCCGTGACCCGAACGGGCGACTTGCCTCGGCGGGGGCCTTGGTGGCGGCGCTGAAGCAGCCCGCCAGCAGCGACATGCCAACTCAGGTTGGTTCGCCGCCCGTGCGGCCCCAACCAGCCCCGGCCCGGCCCGCCACCAACAGCGGCACAGCACCGCCAGTAAGTCGCCCGGCCACCGCCGCACCCCGCACTCAGACGACAACCCGGCAGCGGGTAGCTGCCCCGCCCAGCCCGGCCCCAGCCGCCCCCCCCCAACCGCAAGGGGCTAGCTGGCTGCCCTGGTTGCTGGTATTTGTGCTGCTGGTGGCCCTCGGCGGCCTGGGGTTGCGGGCGCTAGGCGTGTTTAGCGCCGATACGCCGCCGCCGCTACCAACCGCCGTCGTCATCAACCCGACGGACGGGGCCACCGCGCCGCCCGCTCTGACCGACACGGCTTCACCCACGGCGACCATCACCGCAACCGCCGAAGTGACACCAACCGCCGAGGTGACAGCCACCGCGACGGCGGAGGTAGCGCCGACGGCAGTGCCAACCACACCGCCGCAGCCAACCCCGCCGCCAGTGCAGCCAACCCCGCCGCCACGGCCCACCAACACGCCCCTGCCGCCCACAGCAGTCCCAACAAACACGCCAGCGCCCACCGCAACGCCGACGGCGGCTCCAATCGCGTGTGATCCTCCGATTCAACTCGAACGGGGCTTCAAAAACATCTACGAAAACTTTGCGGCAGTGCGTACAAAACTTGGCTGCCCAAGAACTGTTGAAGTTCCCACCAACGGTGCGATCCAGATATTTGAACGTGGCACGATGATTTGGTATGAAGCCAATGACTTTCATTATGTCCTTTTTGGAGACGAAAGAGGAACATACCGGGTCTTCGATCGCACTGAGGTGAATGCATTGCCAATACCAACGCCCCAACCGCCTGATAGCCCGACCGACCCCCTAGCCCCTGGTGGTGGTTTCGCTCAAATCTATTACAACCTTCCAGAAATACGCGAAAAGCTGGGCAAACCAATAGTTGCCTCTCGTGGCTTGCCGTTAGACCAGGGAGATAATGGCTCCTACCAGTTCTTTGCGGGCGGAGCAATGCTCTTTTCACCGTTTTACATCAACAACAATAGAAACAAAACTATATTTGTCGTCTATAATACAGACAATACATTTGAACGCTACCGGGATACGACGCCCTGAGCATTCGCAGGCATCATGCATTCATTCAGCCAGCACGCCAGCCAGCCGCGATGACCCAACTTCTCGACCTCCAGGCAGCCAGCCCGCTCTTTCCGGCGTTGCTGCCACTCAAGCTCATGCCGCCGCCCAGCCGTGGCGATGTGGTGCTGCGCCCCGAATTACAAGCCCTGCTGGCCGAGGTGCGTTTGCAACCGGCAACAATGGTGGTTGCTCCGGCGGGCTACGGCAAAACCACCCTGCTCACCAGCTGGGCTGATGAACTGAGCCGCACCGGAGCCACGGTTGCATGGCTGGGCCTCGAAGCCGACGAGCGCGACCCGGCCCTGCTGCTGGCCTACCTGGTGCGGGCTTTTCAGACTCAGCTGCCCGAGGTGGGCGACCAGGCCTGGCGCATCCTCCACAGTGGTGCGGACTTCAGCCGCGACTGGCCCCTGGTGGCCGGTGCCCTGCTAAGCGACCTGCAAACCGCGCTGGCGAAGCCGACGTACCTCTTCCTGGATGATGTCCAGACCATCAGCGACGGGCCGATTACCGCGCCGCTGCTGGGCTACCTGCTGCGGGCCGCCCCGCCTGCCCTGCACATTGTGCTGGCTTCCCGCCGCCCGCTCAGCTTTGCGCCCCTGCCGCGCCTGCGGGCCGAGGGTGCCGTGGTGGAAGTAGCCCAGCACGACCTGTCGCTCAGTGAGTCTGAGGCGAACGCCCTGCTAGCCCGCCACCATGTGCAACTTAGCCCCGATGAGCTGAAACTGCTGCTGCACCGCACCGAGGGCTGGGCTTTGAGCATGCAGCTGATTGTGCGTGCCCTGGCCCGCCAGCCCGCCGAACGTCGGGGCAGCTACCTGCACGCCCTCGACGCCCACCAGCAGAGCCTGTTTGATTACCTGGCCTCTGAGGTGCTGGCCGACCTGCCGCCCGACCTGGCCGACTTTCTGGCCCTGGCTGCCCTGCCCGACCAGTTCGACGCCGCGCTGCTGGCCGAGGTGCTGGATCGGCCCAATATCGCCACCCTGATTGACCAGGCTCAGGGAGCCGGGCTGCCGCTGACGGTGCTGGAAGAAGGCGATGAGGCCAGCCGCCGCACCTACCGCTTTCACCCACTCTGGCGGGCACTGCTCTACAAACGGGCCGAAAGCCTGCTCGACCGCGACTCAGCCGAGGCCATCCAGCGTCGTTTCGGGCGAGCCTTCGCCAGCCGGGGCGATCTAGAAGCGGCCCTCAAGCATTTTGCTGCCATCAACGACAATGAGTCCATTGCCCGCGCCCTGCGCGAATGGGCCTGGCCCCTCGTCAATACCCCCCAGCGCGACACCATTCGCCGCTGGCTCGAACAGCTGCCGCCCGCTGTGCGCGACCACGACCCCGAACTGTTGCACATGTGGGGCTGGACGCAATTTATTATTGCCCCAGACGAGGCCACCGGCGCAATTAGCCGGGCCGCCGAGGTCTACCGCGAGTCGGGCGCACACCAGCGCGAACTGCGGGCGCTGGCCGACCTGGCCGCCTTGCTAATCTGGGAAGACCGGGTGCTGAACCTGGAAGGTTCTGCCGGAGTGGAAAAATCCGCCCACGGCTTTGCGGCTATCTGTGTGCGGGCGGTGCGGGCCGCCAACCATGTGCGCGACGCATGGGCGCGGGGCACGGCGCTGGTGAATGTGGTGGCGCTGCTCTACAGCAAGGGGCGCTACGGTGCAGCCCTGCGGGTGGCCAAACAGGCGGTAGCGCACCCCCGCAGCCCTTTCTGGCAGTGGCTCCTTTCGCTCACCGTTTCATCCATTCATATTCAGCAGGGCCACCCGGCTGCGGCCCTGGCCGCCATTGGCGAGGCCCTGGCGGTGCCCAAAATTGACCGCGACGACCGCCTGCGCCAGTATCTGCTGCACCAGCAGGGCCTGGCCCGCTACCAGCTTGGCCAGCAGAGCGAAGCCCTGGAACTTGCCCTCGAATCGCACCAGCGCCTGACCGACTATTACAACGACGGGGTGGTGGGCACCAGCGCCGCATGGCTGGCCCTGCTGCTGCTGGAAGGCAGCCGCCCAGAGGAATCGGCTACCTACCTGGCCCGCGCCCACGCCATTGGCAACCGCAGCGGTCTGCTGGCGCTGCTGGCGCGGGTGCAAGTACTGGAAGCCTATCGCCTGCTGCGGCTGGGCCAGAATCAGCAGGCCGCCATTCAGGCTGCCGAACTGCTCAAGGGCTGGCGACCAGACGGCGACGAATCCAGCGCCGCCAGCTTTCGTAGCACCGACATGTGGCTGCGGCTGCCGCTGGCCCTGGCCCTGGGCGAAGGCGGTGACAGCGCTCGCGCCCTGGTTCTGCTCAACGACACCGTGGCCCAGATGCATGGGCGGGGCGACGGGCTGTTTCTGGTACTGGCCTACCTCTACCGGGCGCTGCTCCACGGGCGCACGGGCGACAGTGCCGCCCAGCAGCACGATCTGCAAGCCGGGTGGGAACTGGCCGACCGCCACGACTATGGCTTCCTGCCGCTGCTGCCTGCCGCCGTGCTGCGGGCGCTGGTGGCCGATGCGCTGCGCCTGCCGGAGGTGCCCGCCGTGGTGAGCCGGGTGCTACGCCGCCAACTGCCCGACCACGCCACCACGCTGCTGCTGGAACTGACGCAAGACAGCGCCGCCAGCGTGCGTGCCCGCGCCGCCGACCTGCTGGGCGACCTGGGGGCCGCCAACGCCTACCCAAGCCTGCGAGCCATGCTCAAAGACCGCAGCCCCCAGGCCCGCAGCGCCGCCGAACAGGCCCTGGGGCGGCTGGTCTACCGCCCGCCCTACCGGCTGCGCATTCGCACCCTGGGCGCATTCGAGATCTGGCGCGGCGACGAGGAGGTGCGCGACCGCGACTGGCGCAGCGCCAAGGCCCGCCAACTACTGCAATTCTTTCTGGTGGAACGGGGCCGCATGATTGCCCGCGACCGGATTATGGATGTGCTCTGGCCCGGCCTGGAAACCGAGTCGGCGAGCAACAACCTGCGGGTGACGCTGAGCCGCCTGACCCGCGCCCTGGAACCAGAGCGGCCCGAAGGCGCACCGACCTACTACATCGTGCAGCAGGGCGACACCTACGGTTTCAACATCGGCAGCGATCATCAGTTCGACGCGGCAGACTTCACCGATGCGGTGGAACGGGGCCGGGTGGCCGAACGGCGCAGCCAGCGCGACGAGGCCGAGGCAGCCTACCGCCAGGCAATCAAGCTCTACGGTGGGGCCTTTTTGCCCGACAGCTTGTATGAAGACTGGTCGGTGGTGGAACGGGAGCGGCTGGAGCTGCTGTTTAACGACGGGGCGCTGCGGCTGGGGAACCTGCTGCTGGAACAGGGGCGCTGGCATGAGGCCATTGGGCTGGCCTGGCGGGTGCTGGAACACGACCAGGCCCAGGAAGAGGCCTACCGCCTGCTGATGAAAGCCCACGCCCGCCTGGGTGAACGCAGCACGGCTATGCGGCTCTACACCCGCTGTGTCACGGCGCTGCAAACGGAGCTAGGCGTGGAACCATTGCCGGAAACAGTGGCATTGTATGAGGAACTGCGGCGAGGCTAATGGGGATTGCAGATTGCAGATTGCAAATTGCAGATTGCAGATTGCAAATCGTGATTACGCATTACGCATTACGCATTACGCATCACGTTTCACGCACTCCTATCTTTGCAACAGGGGCTTGCGCATCATCACTAGAGGCGGCCAGCAGGGTGGCTTCCTCTGTTGTTAGACGGGCAGCAATAAAGGCGATGGCGTCCTGAAACTGGTCAATCTTCTGCTCGGCCCCGCTGGCCACATGTTGAATGCGCCCGCGCCACTGTTCCGGGCTAGCCGACTCGTCATCAATAACGATGCGGAGCAGAAAGGCTTCTATTTTCCGAGCGCTCATAGGTTCCTCACGTTCGAGTGCATAACACACAGCGGTTTACACCCATCAGGATACTCTAGCGCCATTACGGGCGTGTTACCAACGAACTTGTAAGAACCGAGAACCAGCAGGCATGAAACGTGAAACGTGCTGCGTACTACGTACTGCGTACTGCGTTTGTGGCGAAGCAATCATCACGCGCAACTCGTAACTCGTAACTCGTAACTCGTAACTTTAGGAGGAAATGTGGACTATACAATTGCGGTGCTGGCGGGCGATGGGATCGGCCCGGAGGTGACGGCGGAGGCGCTGAAGGTGCTGGCGGCAGTGGGCGAACGCTTCGGCCACCGCTTTGCCACGCAACAGGGGTTGATCGGCGGGATTGCGATTGACAGCACCGGCAGCGCCCTGCCAGAAGAAACTGTAGCCCTGTGCAAAAGCAGCGATGCGGTGCTGCTGGGCGCGGTGGGCGGGCCAAAGTGGGACAACCCCGATGCCAATGTGCGCCCGGAGCAGGGGCTGCTGGGCATCCGCAAGGCCCTGGGGCTGTACGCCAACCTGCGGCCCGTTTCCATTCACCCGGCCCTGATCGACTCATCGCCGCTGAAGGCCGACCGGCTGGCGGGCGTTGACATGCTGGTGGTGCGCGAACTCACTGGTGGGAGCTATTTTGGCGAAAAGCGCCGCGAACGGGGCGAGCGGGGCGAGTGGGCTAGCGATCTCTGCATCTACCACCAGCATGAAATTGAGCGGATTGTGCGAGCAGCAGGCGAACTGGCCCGTGGGCGGCGCAAGAAGCTCACCCTGGTGGACAAAGCCAACGTGATGGAGACCAGCCGCCTCTGGCGCAGCCTGACCACCCGTATTGTGAAGGAAGAGTTCGCCGACCTGAGCTTTGACGTGATGCTGGTGGATGCCTGCGCCATGCACCTCATCCGTCGTCCCGCCGACTTCGACGTGATTGTGACCGAGAACATGTTCGGTGACATTCTCACCGACGAAGCCTCCATGCTGGCTGGCTCGATGGGCATGCTGCCAAGTGCTTCGCTTGGCACGGGCAAGATGGGCCTCTACGAACCCATCCACGGCAGCGCCCCAGATATTGCAGGCCAGGGCAAAGCCAACCCGCTGGCGACCATCCTCAGCAGCGCCATGCTGCTGCGCCACTCACTGGGGCTGGAAGAGGCCGCCCGCGCTATCGAGTCTGCGGTGTACGCCACGGTGGAGGCGGGCATCGTCACGGGCGACATTGCCAAACCAGGCCAGACACCCGTTGGCACCAGTGTCGTGGGCGATGCAGTGGTGGCGCGATTAGCCATGTGAGAACCAAGAACCGGGTAGGGGCGAACCTTGTGTTCGCCCAGAACCAGGAACCAGGATCAATGCATAACATCGTCGTAGGGGCGTGGTCTCAGACCCGCCCACGATGAAAACCGCCATGCCGTGCGGCGCGTGAAGGGCACGGCCTACGCTGAACAACAATGCGTAAGCGAGAACGAGAGTATTGCACATGGTACAATGGGGGTGGAAAGGAGAACGTAATGACGATTACCCTCGAAGAAGTACAACCCCTGATAGAGCAACTCTCCCTGGAGGACAAAGCCCGCCTGCGCGATGCATTAGATTCGCAGCTCACTGTACCAATGCCTGCGAGGAGCGATGTTTGGGAACGCTTGCGAGCTTTTCAGAAGGAGTTAGCAGCATTGGGTGATGCAGCGCCGAGTGCTACTGAACAACTTTTTGAGGACAGGCGCGAGCGCCAGGCGCTGATCGAAGGGCGATTGGATGTTCACCATTGACGCCAGCTTTTTCCTACGTCTCCTCAGCCCAACTGATCCAGGTTTTGTAACCTGCAACGACCTGCTCGATGTTTTACGCACACGAGCCATCCCCATTTTTCAACCGTTCCTAGTTCTCGCTGAGGTTGCCGGAGCTGCCAGCCGAACATTTCACGACCCTATCCGTGGTCGTCTTGCTACGGATGTCATTATTGCACTGCCGGGCGTTTCATTCATTGCCCTTGATGCAGCATTAACCGACGAAGCTACCACGATCGCTGCCGACTATTTTCTTCGCGGAGCTGACGCAACTTACGCTGCCGTTGCCCGTCGTTATGGCTGTACGCTTATTAGCCTTGATGAGGAACACCAACAGCGGTTGCAATCTATTCTGACCGTACAAACACCAGTTGACGCGCCGGCAGCCCTAACAACCCCATGAACCGCACTCAACTTCAAGCAGAAATCCACGCCCTCTACAATGCTGAACATGCGGCGCTGGGCGAGGCTGGAGCGTTACGTCAACTTGAGCAAGCCAGGCAGTGGGATCTGGTTCCGCTGCTGCGGGCAGGCGGCGTGCTTGTGTTTCCCCACGCGGGCGTCGCCGACTGCGGACACCAGATCGCCGCCGCTGTGCATGCATGTCTGGATAGCGGGGCCGATACGGTGCTGGTGGTAAGCGTACTGCACGCCTTCAGCGAGGAGATGGAGCAGGCCCGCCGTCGGGTTGCCGCTGGCGGTGCGCCCCGCAACGAGGCCCAGTGGGGCATTCAGGGGCCGGGCCTCAGCCGCAGCGAGCAGTGGCGCGGCGACCATGCCTTGATGAGCTGGCGCTTCTTCTGGGAGCTTGAGACGCGGCGGCGGGGCGTTGCCGGGCCACGGGTGATTGAGCGTTATCCCTGGCTGGCGGGCGGCAAACCGGAGGAACTACCAGGCATCGAGGAACTGGTGGAGATCGCCCGCAACGCCGTCATCGTTTCCACCGCCGACCCGTTTCACCACGGGATTGGCTATGGCGACACCCCCGAAGACTCACTGCCGCCAAACGAACATGGCCTGGCCCTGGCCCGCCAGCGCATTGAAGAGGGGATCGCCATCCTGGAAAAGGGCGATTACTGGGGCTACAACCAGCACTGCGTCAGCGCCAAAAGCGACGCCCGCGACGCCGGGCAGGTCTTCCGCTGGCTGCGCGGCCCCATGCGCGGGCACATCCTTGACATGGCCTATTCCGACGCCGCCACACTCTACCGCTCCCCGCCGCCCACCTGGGTTGCCGCGCCGCTGGTGGGGTGGGAATTAAGAGTTGAGAGTTGAGAATTGAGAATGGCCTGAGAACCAAGAACCGAAACTCGTAATGCATAATGCGTAATGTGTAAACGTGAAACGTGAAACGTGAAACGTGATGCGTAGGCACGGTAGGTAGCGGCTCTTACTCGTCACTTGTCACTCGTCACTTGTCACTTGTCACTCGTCACTCGTCACTCGTCACTCGTCACTCGTCACTCGTCACGCCCACCTCTGCCAGCCGCTGGGCCACTGTGTGCAGCAGCGCCTCGTCGCGCTCGGTGATGCCAAGCTCCACCAGCGACTGAGCCACACTCGCAATCAGCACCCCACGATTGTCGGCCTCCACGTCTCCCCTCTCCCCTCTCCCCTCTCCCCTCTTCGCTCTCCGGTCTTCCGTCTCCGGTCTCCAGTCAGCGTTCTCCGCCTCCCACAACGGCGCGGGCCGCACCCGCTGCACCACGGGCCAGCCATGCAACTTCGCCAGAAAGCGCATGGTACCCTGGGCGGCCTGGTCGAGCGTGTGTTCCGCAGCGACGAAGGCCCGAGCCTGTCTGCCCAACGCTTCGGCCACCTCCGGCTGCTCCATCAACAGACGGCAGTAGGCGAGGATTAGCTCGCCTTCGCTAGCGTCCACATCCACCTGGGCGGCCACGCCGGGGGGCAACTCGGCAAACGAACCAGTGGCACTGACCAGGGTGGGTTTGCCCGCCCCGAGCAGCCGCAACAAGCTGGCGCTGGTTTCGCCCGCCGTGGGGTGGCGCAGGTTCAGGCAGATGTCGGCAGCAGCGACGTAATCTTCAAAAGCCGCCCGTGGCACGTAGCCCGTGGTCGTCACGGCATCGGCCAGGCCCATGCGCTCCACCAGGCCGTTGAGGTCGAAGTTGGCCGAGACGCTACCCACCAGCAGGTAGTGGGCGTCGGGCCGGGTGCGACGCAGTTCGGCCAGGGCGCGTAGGGCCGGTTCCATACGTTTGTAGCCATTGATATGGCCGAAGCTGGCCAGCAGCAGCGCCTCAGGCGGCAAGCCCAGCCGGGCGCGGGCCTCGGCACGGGGGATGAGGGGCGGCAGCGGCACGCCCATGGGCACCACGGCAGTGGGCAGATCGGGGTGTAAGGCTTGCACCCGCTCCACCGCGTAGCGGCTGTGGGCGATCAGGCCACGGGCGGCCTGCACCACCGGCTCACAACAGGGGAAATTGAAGGCCGCGTCGGTAAAACGGGAGCGGATCATCAACTGGGCGATGTGGGCACCGGACTCACCATAGCGGTTCGCCATGTCACCCACATAGCGCTGAATGTCGTGCTGCACATTGGCCGCATACCAGAGCATAAAATGGTGCAGCACCACCTCGTGCAGCACCACCACGCCTGGCAGCCGCTGGGCCATCGTCCAGATGCCGCCGTGGGCGGGGCTGTTACCCATGTGGTAGAGAATGGCATCAAACGGGCGGCGGCGCTGCTCGCGCACGAGCCGCCGCAGCGGCAGCACCGCCAGGTGGCGGTTCAGGTCGGCATTGCTGGGCGTGAGTCCATCTTCTACAAATAGGGTCACGTCGGCGTACTGGCCGAGGTAGGGCAGCAACTCCTCGCTGTAATCGGAAATACCGGTGGGCGCGGGGTTCACCGGTGAGCAGTAGGCGATACGTGGCGTGTTCATTGGGGCTATTGTAGCATGGGCCGGGGTGTGGAGCTGTGGAGATGTAGAGATGTGGGGGTTTGCCGACAACTCGCCAACTCCACAACCCCACACCGGCCAACGCTTACCAGTCTTGGCCATGCATGCGATACACCGTCAAGCGATGGCCGTCGGGGTCGCGGGCATCAAAGCCACCGCCCCAACCCATCTGTTGCACGTCGCTCACGCTTGCGCCCCATGCAGCCACTTGCTGCCGGGCAGCTGCCACATCGTCCACTGCAAAGCCAATTTCAATGCTTTCGGCAGAACCAGCGAAAGCACCGGGGGCGCTCGCATCTTGCAGCGTGAGGGTGCAACCGCCAGCCAGCAATAGGTAGAAGCCGGGCGGCTGCGAGCGTGCGCTATCTTCCACCAGCCCCAACGCCTCCACATAAAACCGCCGCGCCCGTTCAATGTCCTGCACAAACAGGTTGATGTTGCCGAGTCGGATTGCCATTGCACGCTCCTTTCATCATGTGGCCTCAACAAGCGAGGCCAGTGATAAAAGTTTACGCCAACGGCGACTGAAAATCTTGTATATTTCGGCCAGGCGTTTTGCCACCGAGAACACCGAGGGCACCGAGCAGTCGGCAATTTACAATTTACGCAGCACGCAGCACGCAGTCTGACCGCGTATCACCCAACACCAACTGCATTTCCAAACAGCCGCCGCGTTTCGCGCATCTGGGCCGCGAACTGGCGGGGGGTGCGCTGGCTGAACTGGCGAAACTCGCGCTGCATGTGGGCCTGGTCGGCATAGCCCGCTGCCAGGGCCAGCTCGGCCAGGTCGGCGTCGGGGTTTTCCCACAGCCCATCGCGCACCGCCTCGAAGCGGCTGACGCGGGCCAACGCCTTTGGCCCCAGGCCCAGCAGGCCCTGGAACTTGCGTCGCAGGGCACGGGGCGAGATGTGCGCCGCCTGCGCCAGCGCCTCAATCGAGAGATCGCCCTTTTCGCCGATGATCTGGCGGGCGGCCTGGGCCAGGGTTGGGTCGGGCAGGGCAGCCGTCAGAGCACGGTCAAGCAGTGGCTCCTGCACCAGCGCCACCGCAGCGGCAGCATCCGTTTCCAGCGCTGCCGCCACCGCTGGCACCAGCCGGTGCAGCGACTCACTCAGCTGCAACACGCCTGCAACACCAGCCAGCCCGGCCTGCAGCTCAGCACCGAGCAACTCGGCCACGGCCCAGGGCCACAGCCGCACCCGCAGCGTGCGAACCAGGCCCAACGCCCTAATCCGCAGCGGCTGCTGAAGCAGGCCCACCAGAAAGCAGCCGGGTAAAGGGTACGGCGAACCGTCGTCAGCCACGATGTGCAGTTCCTGCCCACAGAACACCAGTTCAAGCATGCTATCGGGCAGAATGTCGAAGGAACTGGCGGGCGGCGCAAACATGCGCTCCGTCACGCTGAAGCCATGGACGTAGGCGGAGAGAAGCGAGTGGGCAGGAAAGTTTATAACAGGCATACACAAAAACCCTTCCAGTTCGTTTCTGGAAGGGTTCCTTCTAACATTGCAGCAATTGTTTCAGGTTCGAGGTAAAAAATTGTTTCGAGTTCGCAAATCGCATTCGGAAGCCATAAAAGCCACCTGTAAAGTCTTTATTTCAGATCAACACCTGGTGCGTTCTTGCTCGTCATGCTGCGCACACACAGCGCCTTTTTCCGAATTATTTTACGAAGCTCCCCAACGCCCGAAACCGTATCTGTGCGTCTTTTGGTGTTCGATGGGCCATCCTGCGTCCACCTGCGCTTCGTTTCTTGGATTATAGCATAGCTTGTTCTCTAAATATTTTACACAAAAAGTTATAGAACCATGCTATGTGGCTTTGGAACACCAAAAAAGCAGGAATCATCACCCGTACCAGGTCAGTCTTTTTGATGCTAAGATAGTACGTGATTAGCCCTGTAATCAGGTATAATTCAGACGCGTTGGGTGCCCACAGCACCGGCGCACCCGTACTCATAACCGAACAATTGCACGAAAAACACGCCGATGCCGCAGCAGCAACGCGCAAAGGACACGCTCAATGCCTGACTCTATGCTTGCCCACCACCTTGCGGACACCGACCCGCGCCTCCAGCGCCCACTGGCTGAGCTTGTCACAGCGACCGTAACCGCCGCCGGGCGGAGTGCGGTCACGCAGCGCAGGTATCAGACCGCGCTTGGCCGGTTCGTGCAGTATCTGGAGCTGGAACGTGGGGCCATGGTACCTGCCGATTGCAGCAGGGCCTGGTGCCCGTTTGCCACCGCGACCCGGGACGGGAAACGCACGGTGTGGGTGTACCGAGCGCCCGTCGCGGTGTTGCGTCTGGTGGACGCGCCGCTGCTAGACGGCTTTCGGGCCTGGCGGGAAGCCCAGGGGGATAGTCCCAACAGTGCGTTGACCCGGCTGTATGCGGTGCGCACCTTCCTGGCCGTGGCCCTCTGAGAAGGGCTGCTCACGGGCGACCAGGCCCAGACCCTTGGGGTGCGGGTCTATCGCCAGCGCCAGCGGCGGGATGTGGTACCAACGGGGCGACGCCTCACGCCGGGCGACGTGCGCCTGCTGCGGGGGCAACTCTGCATTCCAGCAGACACCCATCATACCACCTCCGAAGGGCCCTGCGCAGCGACGATGACGCCCCCAGCACCGCAGCACCGCGCTGCTCTCCATCGTGAAACGAGCCAGACAGCTTCATCACCATAACGCGCCACCGCCCAGTCCAGCATCTCACACCCGAATGATTGCCTGGGTGCGGTCAACCACATGCAGCTTGCTGAAGATTTCAGTGGTGTAGCTGCGCACAGTCCTGGGGCTGATTCACCAGCCGCCTGGTGATTGCGCTATTCGTCAGCCCGCTGGCGATCAGCACGAGTACCTCGCACTCAGTCAGCTCCGCTGCCGATGCGCAGCTCATCGATCCCATCAAGGCCGATCTAGGTCACGTCGCCATCGGTGATCTCGACGCTGCCCACCTGTCTATCGCTGGTATGCGAAGTCATTCACCCCGTGTGGGAATGCACGCCTGGTGTGGGTTGTATCCCTGCGCGGTGCGCTGTACCGCGCGCCGTGCGCCGCGCTTGATCTCGCTGCGACACATCTGGGCGTAGATCGGGCCGATCAGCATGTAGTGGTTGCGGGGCGAGTTGACAAACCGCCAAGCAGTATAGGCCGCGTCTTCAGCGATCGAGCGCTCCATCTCGGCCTGGCTTGGCAACACGTAACTCCCCGCCAGATATCGTGCCACGAGTTTGCTCTGAAGTTCAAACAGGGGGAGCAGGCCCCATGCGTTGGCCTGGAAGGCACCTATGAAGCAGAGACCTGGGTGGTTTGGCAGAAAGATGCGCTTGTACAACCGCACCTGATTGTCCGGCGCGGCGAAGACCGTTTCGTCCAAAAACGGAACGACTGTCTGATAGCCAGTACAGTAGATGATTTCATCGATCGTCTCGCGGCTGCCGTCTGCAAAGACCACACTGTCCCCATCGAGTTCAACGATTGTTGGTTTGATGCGCACACGCCCATCACCAATCCGGTTGAGCAGGTTCTCGCTGATCGTCACCAGTGCTGATGTAAAGTGATGGTCGGGTTTAGGCAGGCCGAACCGTTCGGGATACCCAAGCAACGCACGATAAAACGCCGTGAGCACCCAGCCGCAGAGTGGCCAGGGCACGAGCCGGTTGATCCAGTAACTCAACGTAGCACTCAAGACGTTGTGGATGGGGCGACCCAGAACATAATGGGGCAGGAGCCAGCCGCCACGCCGGATTGCCAGAAAGGTCTGCGTAGCAGCAAAGCTCACGTCCACCGCAATCTGGCTGCCGCTGTTGCCGAACCCAACCACCACGACCCGTTTGCCGGCATATGGTTCGCGATAGCGGTAGTCACGTGAGTGGATCGTGCCACCTGCGAAGACGCCAGGGAGGGCGGGGATGCTTGGCTGATTGTGATGCCCATTCGCGACAACAACGGCGTCATAGCGCTGCGTTTGCCCGTCAGTCAGCGTGACATCCCACGCCCCGTCAGGTGTGGGCATGACGTGTGTGACACCACACCCGAGCCGAATGTGCGAACGCAGCCCGAAGTGATCGACGGCCTGTTCGAGATAGCGATAGACATCGGTGTGGCGTGGATAATCGGGGTAGTCGTGCGGCATTGGAAAATCGCTAAATTCATACGTGCCGCGTGGGCTGTTCATGTTGAGCATACGCCAGGCCGAGGTGACACCAGGCTGCTCGGTGTATGCCCAGATGCCACCGATCCGCTCGCGCAGATCATAGCACGCGAAGGCGATCCCGGCTTGTTTCAGCTCCTTGGCCGCCGCCAGACCGGCTGCGCCCGCACCAATGACGCATATACGTGGCTGTGTGTTCTTCATCAACGCTCCAGAGATACGATTCCACTTACCGGCTAATCATCGGCAGATACACCGCACGTAGCGTCCGTGCAGTGGTCGCGACACCGTTGCTGTTTGATGTCAGGGTCGTGATACCAACGTTCGTGGTGAGCGTGTATTGCCAGCCCGGCGCCAGCCCCGTCACGCTCACGGTATCGAAAGTGCCCGTGGTGGCGCTGCTGCTGACGAAGGTGTAGACATCGCCGACCCTTGGCGCGTACCCCTCGCGAAACGCCAGAGTCAACGCCCCATCGATCGCCGTCGTGCCGTTGACCTGCAGCTTGTCATACTTGCCAGAACCGACGAGGTCAAGCTTGAGCGCGCTGGTGGGGGCCAAGGTGACGCTGCCGGTCACCACCAGCGTGCCAGGTTGCGCGCCAAACGCCGCAGCCACGCTCTGCAAGCCGCCCTCTGGAAGCAGTGGCTCCAGACCTGGGTCGAAGGTGCCGTTGTTGATGATCGTGCCCGCGATATCGCCATTGCCTGCCAGCGTGCCGTTCTCCCAGATTGTCAGCGTCTGGTCGGCGGTCACGCGCCCACCCTGGAGCGTGAGCGTCCCCGTGCTTTGCGGCTCGGCGCTCGCGGGTGCGCCCACCTCGATCCGCTGCGCGCGCACCAGGCTGCTGGCGCTAACGACCCTGACAGAGGCATCGTCGTCGCCCAGGCCGATCTGCAGCGGAACCAGACAACGGAACGTGCCGCCATCGCTCACCACCAGCTCGCCGCCGCCGCTGAAGCCAATCGTGCAACTGCTACCCGCCGCCTGGCCCGCCGTGAGCGTCGAGCCGGTGCCCACCACAAACACGCTCGGGAAGCCGGGCTGATGACCCACCGACAGCGTGCGGCCCACATCCACGATCCCGCCCGCGCTGATCGTCAGCTCCGATCCGGCTCCGTCGGCGTTGCCCAGTAGCAGATCCTGACCAATCAGCAGCGTCGCGGGTTGCTGCGTCTCCGTCTCGACCCCACTCACCAGCACCGTGCTCCAGTTCTCTATCGCCACGGGCAGGTTTGGTGCGATATTATCGACCGTCAGCGAACCGGCCACCTGCGCGCTGCCGCCGTCGGTGATCTGCACACGGCCGGGGTGGCCGCTGCCAACTTCGAGATCCTCACTGATGCTCCAGTTCGATGCGGTGGTCGGGTTGCCTGCGTCGTCTGCGGCAGTGCCGCCGAGGGTGACTCTGGAGAAGGCTCCTGCCCCGCTCTCCAGCGCGCTCGAGTCGAAGCCTGCTGCGAAGGGCGCGCCGCCGATCCGCGCTGTTGTGCTTTGCACGCTGACCCCGCCGCCGAGATTGACGTAGCCAGGGTAGCCTTCGCCCACCAGCAGGCCGCCCGATTGCCACTGGCCACCGTTCAGGGTGTTGAAGCTGCCGACCGCCCCAACACCCAGTCGGGTCTCGCCGGTGGTTAGCTGGCCGTCGAACAGCCCGAACCCGGCGCGCCCGGCCTGCCCGATCACCAGCGGCCCGCTCACCGTGAGCCGTGCGTCCGCGACGATCTGTACGCTCGCGAGAGTCTCCAGGTCGGCGGCGCTGGTGGGCAGCGCGCCCACTGTCACCTCGCCGGCCAGCACACGGTCGCGCAGCGACAGCAGCGTTGTGCCCTGGTTGGCGCGGCTGCCGACCCGCAGCTCGTCGATCACTTCGAGCTGGCCACCGATCCATGTCACCTCGCCATCGCTAATCTCGACGCTGCCGACCTGCCGGTCGCCGGTGCTCACGGTGTAGGCGTTCGCCAGGTTGAACAGCGCGCTGGCACCCTGACCCGGTACGTCCTCGCCGGCCCAGTTGGTTGGCTCAGCCCAGGTACCACCGTCCCCGTTCGTCCAGCGACCAGTGGCTTTGGAGAGCAGTACGTAGCCCACAACGGCATTGTTCGATGCTGAACGCCAGAAGGCAATCACCTCGCCGCGGCTGTTCACCTGCCCCAACTGCCCGAAGACCACCGGCTGTGCAAAGAGCGGGTCGTTGCCGGCGATCACCAGTTGGCCATCGCGGAACAGGCCGCCCGCCGCTGGCTGGCCCGCCAGACCAGGGGGTATGCTGTAGAGTACGCTGCCGTCGGGCAGTAGGAGCGCGTCGCGGAAGGAAGCCTCAACAGCATCGTTACGCGCATCTAGCACCGTCAGAGTGTGAATAAGCACGTTGTCTTTGAAGAGCCGCTGTGTGTACGTAAACCTATCAATTGCGGGGTCGAACATGCCTTGAATTGTCCCGTGCAGGATTTGCCCGGCATCATTCAGCTGGTGGGTATTGGCACTGATGAAGCTTTCACTTTTAGGCAGCGCAACATGAGCACCGCCGCCAACGACATCGATGATCTGGGTGGGGGCTTCTCCTGTTCCAGCCCCGCTGCAATCGTTTGCAGCGAATCGTGCCGTAGCGAGGTCACGCCGTACAATGCTCTTGCCATTGGCGTTGCTTTTCAGGCTCAACAGCCGATCCGTGGACTCCAAGCCATCGTCACACGTAATGATGCTTTGCGGGCGGCGCAGGATTTGCTGGCTGGTGGCACCATCGGTGCGCGAATATGTGAGGATGTCCACGCCGTTCTCCCGTTCAAAGCTCTGCCGCAGCCAGCGCCCATCGCTCAGCACCTGGCCGAGAAAGTTCCGATCAGTTCCTGGCCCGCTGATCGGCCCCTGGGTATCGAGCAGCGTGAGCCCGCCACCCAGCTCCTGGCGCAACAGGTGGCTCACCCCGCCCGGCGGGTTGGTCAGGGAATTGTTCTGGAAGTAGACCCGCCCGGCGGCATCGACAAAAACAGGCAACACCTGATCGATAGTCAGCAGGGTGGTGATGCCGGAGAGTTGCTGCACCAGTACCTGCTGATCCTTGACCAACAGCGGCTCGACGCCGGTGCCGAGCTTGCGATACACGCCGCGTGCGCTGCCGTTCAGCCGACTAGTCGACATATAGATCGTGCCGTTATGATCGATCATCGTGAAGCGCGGGTCAAAATCCGGCCGCACATCGATCCCCGGCAGGATCGTGAGCGGGACGATATCGAAGCCCGGGGCGGCCTGGACGGGCGCGGGGGCGGGCAGCAGCGTGAGTAGTATGCCAAGGATAATAAATAGGCGTGTGCGCGTGGACAAGGCGCATTTCGTGAGCATTGTATAATCTCCTGGCTCGCGCCATAGCAGGCGACGGGTAGTCTACAGAACAAAAAGTCGTACAATCATTCTAGCGTTACCTTCTCGCTCGACTATCGGCGCGGCAGGCGCTCGTGTGACAAAGCGGCGGCTGATGCGGAACGCATGGCCGAATATGCGCGGAACTATTGTGACAAATCGAGGATCACGGGCGACGACGACGGGTAGCAAGTATGCCCCCACGCTGAGTCAGGCGTTCGATGTCGCGGAGGATGGTGCGACGACTGACACCGAGGGCAGCAGCGAGATCATCGTCAGTGGGCGCAGCGCCCTGGGCCGCAGCTTCGTCGAGCAAGCGGCGTAGCCGATGGTGCCGTAAGGCAGCCTTGCCCTGGCGCTGGAGAATAAGCGTATCATCAGCGCCACCGTCCACCGTCCAGTAGACCAGCGCCTGTTCTTCAGGGGCTAGTGTGCGACCAAGCGGCGCATTGGCGCGTGCCAGGCGAACCGTCAGGGTTTGAGGCGTGGCGAGGGTGGGCGCTGGCGCTGCAGGTTGATAGAGGGCGGTGAGTTGTGTCCAAATACCGGCGGCGGCCCGTAGCGCGCCGGCGAGCGGGCGCATCTGCCAGAGCCGTTCAACGATACGATGCAGGCGCACCTCACGCAAAAAGGCATCACGTTGACGCGCATCACGGAAGAGCGCGGCCTGACGCTGCAATTCGGCGTGGGCGGCGCGCAAATCGTCTGGCATCCCCCGGACGAGGAAGCGCGTGAAGAAGAGGGAAACATTGTAGTACGCGATCTCCCTGCCTACCAGCCCCTGCTCGGCAAGGCTGAGGCTGGCTTCCGCGGCAGCGCGCTTCCCCAACAGGTGCGCCGCCGTCGCGTGGAGCAACATCGGTGTCATCATGCCAGAAGGCGACTGCTGCCACAGCGCTACGGCGCGCTCCAGATACCCAATCGCCTCGCGGGCACGGTTCTGAAAGAGCCGCAACGATCCGATCGCGGTGAGCAGATAGATTGATGCCTGCACATCATCGGATTGCTCGATCAGGCCGTGCGCTTCCTGGGCGATCTGCTCAGCCGCCGGGAGATCTCCGGCATGCACCGCCGCGTCGATTGCACATGTATGCACATACAGCATCCAGTGCGAGTTCGCGGCCACCTCGCCGACGTGTACCAGTGCCTGAAGTTTGTGTACATAAGTGCGTGCATCGTCGTGCTGACCCATGGCGTAGCCAATACTTGTCGCCATGAAGTAGGCAATCGCAAGCGGCCAGCGGTCATGGAGTTCTTCGAGCAGGCGAATCGTGGTATGCAAGGTGGTTCGCGCCAATTCCCACTCGGCTCGGTTGAGCGACACCTCAGCCAGCACACGCAAGGCATCGGCGCGGGCGGGATACAGCTCAGGCCGCACTTCGGCCAGCGCCAATGCCCGCGATGCACTCGCGTGGGCGGCAGTGCTCTGGCCGATCAGCCGCTGGCCGAAACCGAGCGTGCAGAGCGCACCCACCAGCGCGTGGTAATCGTGTGCGGAGTCGGCCAACTGTACTGCCCGTTCTAGCTCGAGCAAGGCATCGTGCGGGCGTGCGGCAGATGTCAGAAGCAGGTGGAAGCCGTAGATCCGGCGGATGCGGGCTTCAGCCGACCGATCATCAAGGGCGGTGGCCAGCACGAGTGCGGCGGCGACCGCGGTTTGCAGTTGCGCAGGCTGCGAATCGAGCGAGAGGACGTTGATACGCGCCTCAAGCGCTACAAGCATTGCGGCGTCGCTTTCGGTGCTGGTGGCAAGGTGCTCGACAAGATCGATCTCGCCGCGCAGGGCGGGCAGCGGGCCGGTGATTTGGAACGTCCGCAGCCGTGCGCTGCGCAGCGCCAGGAGCTCTTCGTCGGTCGGCGCTGTCCGCTGGCTGTACTCCAGAGCCTGTTCAAGCTGGTGCAGTGCCTCATCATAGGCATAGGTCGCGAGCGCATGCTCACCGGCCAGTCGGCACCAGCGTGCGGCCTGCGGCCACTGTTCAGCCTGTTGCGCGTGCCAGGCGTACACGGCTGCCGGGGCCTGCGCGTCCAGTTGCGTCAGGATCTGCGTGTGGAGCGCACGTTGCTGCTGTGCGCCAAGTGCAGCATACACTTCCTCGCGGAGTAAATCGTGCTGAAACCGATAGCCGGTTTCGGTCTCTTCAAGGAAACGCCCGGCGATCAGGCCAGGTAGCGCAGCAAGTACATGCGCACCGCCGATCGCCTGCCACAGGCCGTGGCTGAACTCACGCCCAAGAACCGCCGCAACATCGATCGCGTGGCGCTCCTGTGAACTGAGCAGCGCAAGCCGCCGCTGGATCAGCGTTGGCAGCAACGTTCCATTGCCTGTGTCGGGGCCACTAGTGGCCAGGAGTTCCGTAATGTGGAGTGGGTTGCCAGACGTGCTCTGATGCAGCTTGATCGCGGTTGGCATATCAATGTGATAGCCCAGTTCGCGTGCCAACTCAACACAGTCGGTGGGCGCGAGGCCGGCGAGCGTCACCCGAAGCGGCGCGGCGTGGCTGTCGATGGCGCGTAACCCATCCCAAATATATGCAGTGGTTCTGGCCTCGGCAGGGCGATACGCGAGCACAATCAACACAGGAATGGCGCGCCATTGGCTCAGTTGCACCGCCAGATCCCAGAACTCCGGGCCGGCCCACTGCACATCATCGAGGATCAGCAACTGCGGCGAGTCGGCAGCGAGCATGTGGAGGCAACTGCGCAAGGCACCGCTTAAATCGGGTGGCGTGGTGAGTTGCAGCGGTGCAGTCGGGCGGAGACGCGGGATGAAACTTGTGAGCGCGGCGGCAGCGACTGGCGAGAGGTGAGCGCGCACGCGATCCAGTTGTGGGCCGGACAATGCGGTTTGCAGCGCCTGATCAAGCGGCGCAAAGGCGGAACGCGCCTCGTGTTCGCGGGCGCGCCCCCAGTGAACGTGCAGCCCGCGCCATGCCGCGCCTTCGGCAAGGCTCTCCAGCAGCCGGGTTTTCCCGATGCCCGGTTCGCCCTCGATACAGATCAGCCCACCGCGCCCCTGCGCAGCCTGCTCAGCCTGTTGAAGGAGCAGGCTGCGTTCCTGCTGACGCCCCACCATGCGGCGGGCAGCCACCGGCGGCGCGGCGCGATCCGCCTCGTCACGTAGGGCCGCCGCTAGCGCGCTTGTTTCCGGTAATGGCTCGCCGCCGAACTCTAACGCAAGCCGCTGGCAGAGTTGTTCGTACTGTTGAAGTGCCTGGCGGTAGCGCCCAAGCCGCGCATAAACCCGCATCAGGCCACGGTGCGCAGCTTCATCGCAGGGGTCAGCCTGGGTGAGGCGATGATAGGCGGTGAATGCGCGATCAAATTCGCCGCGAGCTTCAGCACCCTCCCCCAGGCGGAGTACACAGGTGATAAAGCGCTCGTGCAATGCGGTACGACGCGCAATAATCCAATCATCGAAGCATTCCGGCAGCAACTCGCCCTGATAGAGGTCAGCAACCGACTGGAGATCGTCAAGGTGGCTCCCTCCAGCAAAGCGCTCCATGGCCCATACATCAACCCAGACATCTTCACCCGTCTGAAATTGGATAACATCGCCCTTGATAGCAAACCACCCGTCGCCAAGTGCCTGGCGCAGCCGATACAGCGCATCGGACAGCAAGCGGCGGACACGTTCGGGTGAACCGTCCGGCCAGAGACGGTCGGCGAGCGCGTCGCGGGTATGGGGAACGGACGGGTAGAGTGCCAGTAAAGCGAACAGGGCCTGCACTTTTGCGCCACGCAGCGTGATCGGATGACCGTTGTTCTCAATGCGCAGCCCGCCGAACAACCAGATATGTCGGGAGACATGTGTTGGAATCATACGTGCCGCGATCATTGCGCTCCTTGCTGAGGTGAGACGGAACAAGGCTGTACTATAGTATAAACGAGAGATAGTGCGCATGGTGGATGTATGCCCGTGCTGAGAGATAGTGCGCACCCGGATACAGATTATGCAATTGCCTTGCTGCTCCACTCGGGGTGCAAGCATGAGTTGTTATGCGGCCACCGCTGCTGCTTGCTTACGCTGGTAGGGAAGCTGTGGTGGTGGGCGCAGCCCCATGGCCTCATCCCAGCGGTTACTCTTGAGCCATGCCCGCACGACTGCGACCGCCTCTGCACCATCCGTCCCTGGAGTTGATCCGATTTCATGGACATGCGGTCATGCGGTCTGCTGTACTTTCCATTCCTGTTCAAACTGCCAGGGACTCCGATATCCGAGAGTCGCATGGAGTCGTTGCCGATTGGAACATCGCTCACTAGCGTCAACGACGGCGCAGCGGGCGGCTGCACGACTGGCAAACGTGCGGAGCGCACGCTCCGTCTTGAGCGTCGCGAAGCAACGCTCCACCACGGCAGTATCCCAGCAATTTCCTGTCCGACTCATGCGCACCCATAGGCTCGCATTCTGCAGCAAACGCCGATCGTCGGTACGCGCATACTGGCTCCCGCGATCGCTGTGATAGAGGAGATCGGTAGCGGGGTGTCGCCGCCCAAGCGCGTGCGTGCGCGCAGCACGCACGCGCGCTCCAACGTGGGAGCTGTTGCCCACCCCACACCCTGCCGTGAGCACCGATCGATGCTGCCCGCAAGCTACACCCACCCCTCGGCAGGAGCCAGCTACGTGATGTCCGCCACCCACACACGATTCGAGGCCGCCACACGAAACTGCCGATTGCGCGTAGTGGGAACGATTGGCACATCGTGACGACTGTCCGTCGTGCGCACCCGCCCGCGCGGGGGGCGCACCACCAGTTCGGC
>JALONX010000261.1 GCA_025454695.1 Chloroflexaceae bacterium | reverse complement strand
CCTCATCAAGATCGTGTGGCATAGCTCGCCTCCCTATTGCAGATTGCAGATTGGCTGATTGCAGATTGCAGGTTGGAACA
Source organism: Chloroflexaceae bacterium (assembly GCA_025454695.1). Lineage (GTDB taxonomy): Bacteria > Chloroflexota > Chloroflexia > Chloroflexales > Chloroflexaceae > JALONX01. The sequence goes on along the minus strand of JALONX010000261.1, from coordinate 7,583 downwards.
ACACGGCGATGCGACACAAACCCATGGTGCTGGCTCAACCGGTCTGCAAACTGCTATAAGAGATGAGCGAATAGAGATGAGCGATAAGATTGAGTCCAATCTCCAATCGCTAATCCCTAAGCGCTATTTGCTCATCTCCAATCTCCAATCGCTTGTCTCCAATCTCCTTCAACCTCCGCCGCAGCCGCAGCCCATCGGCACGTCGGTGGGGCCTTCCACGCCCACTTCCAGCAGGGTGTTGCTAACGACCGCCGTGGCCCGCCGGGCAAACACCGCGTTGGTGATCTCGTCCACCAGGTAGGTTGCGCCGTTGTAGCCCACGATGGCCCGCCGGTGGTAGCCAAAGCGATCCTCCACTGGGAAGCCGACTCGGATGAGCGGGATGTCCTCGGCGTCGCTGATAAACTTGCCCTTGGAATGGCCCAGCAGCAGGTCTACCGGGTTGGCCTTGATGCGTTTGTGCAGTTCGTGCAGGTCAGCTTTCATAAGAATTTCGCACTCAACCCCTAGTTCCTCGGCCAGCGCCAGCATGGTGTTGCCCCAGGGGCCATTGTCGGCAGCGGTGAGCACGAAGGCGGGCTGCATGCCCATCTCCGCCACCAGCCGCGTGAGTCCTTCCAACAAATCCGGGTCGCCGTAGAGCGCCACCCGCAAACCCGTGGTGAACATGTGGGTATCCACCAGGGCGTCAAGCAGCCTGGCCCGATCCACCTGCACTGCTGCGGGAATGGGCTTGCCCGTGACCTGGGAAAGGGTGTCGAGCAGCTTGTCGGTGTTGGCCAGGCCGATGGGCATGGGCAAAATGTGGCTCGGCACGCTGTGGCGCTGCTGATAGACTTTGGCCGCCTCGCCGCCGATGTAGCGCTGCAGGGCGATGGTGGCCAGCGAGCGCGACGAGTCGCGCAGTTCGGCCACGCTGGTGCCGCCCCTGGGCAGGTGCGGGCGCGGCTCGTAGTAGCCGCCGTCCAGCGTTTCTTCATAATCGGTAAGCCAGATGGTGTCTACACCCATCTCCCGCAGCATGGCCTTCAACTCCCGCACGTCGCCGGGGTTGACCCAGCCGGGCACCAGGTTGACTTTGCCATTGCCCGCGTCGTTTTTGGCTCGGCGGGCGGGTAGGCGCAGGGCCACTTCCTTCAAAAAGTTGTCGAAGCCGGTGGTGTGGGTGCCCACATAGGACGGCGTTTTCACCGAGATGATCGGAATGTCCACCTCGGGGTTTTTGTCGAGAAACTCATCAATGATAGCCGGAATGTCGTCGCCAATCGTCTCCGAAAGGCATGTGGAACAAACCATAATCATCGTGGGCTGAAAGCGTTCCCAGATATTCTTCAGCGCCGCCAGCAGGTTGCTTTTGCCGCCGTAGACCGTGGTCTTTTCCGTTAGCGAGGTGGTGGCCACTTCAATCGGCTCGCGGAAGTGGCGGGCCATCTGGTGGCGCGGGTAGGTGGCGCAGCCCTGCGAACCGTGGTTGATGGTAATGGCTCCGTGGACGCCGAACGCCGCCAGCATCGCGCCCATTGGCGCACATGCCCGAGTCGGGTTGATCGCCACGGCCCGGGCCTGTTTGGTAACACTACTCATTGCGCTTTCTCCTTGATCTCGCACGGGTGTGGAGTTGTGGGGGCTGTGGGAGTTGTGGGGGCTGATCCTGCTTCCCACATCACCCACATCACCCACAGCCCAACAGTGCTCCGTTCAGGCACCAGGCCGTAGCGGCGCAGATCTGGCGTGGGAGCGTAGCAGCTTCCAGATCGGCGCGTGCAGGGCTTTGTCAATGTCGCGGGCGAACGTGACCATGCCGGAGAACCCGGCGTAGGGGCCAGTGTCGTAGGTGTGGCCGTTGACGAAGGGCACGCCCAGCTTGTAGGCCACGTATTTCTCCTTGTTGCCAGAGATGAAGAGATCGGGCTTGTGAACGCTCAAAATCTCTTCGATCTCAGGCACGTTGGGGTTGTCTACCACCAGGGCACCATCGGCAATCTGGTCGAAAATTTTGCGATAGTCGTCGTCGTGGCCAAAGGTGGTGGCGGCGAACATGGTTTCCATGCCCAGTTCGCGCAGCAGCTCGATCCAGTGCCAGGTGCGCGGCCCGCCCTGGTAGATAAACACTTTCTTGCCCGTTAGCCGCTGGCGGTAGTAGTTGATCTGGGGCATAATCTTCGCCAGTTCAGCCTCAATCACCCGCTCGGCCTCGGCTTCTAGCCCAAAGAAGGCCGCCGTTTGCCGCAGCGCATCGGACATGTGCTTGATGCCCCAGAGCGTCACATTGATGTAGGGCGTGCCATACTTGTCCTTCATCATGTCGGCGATGTAGGTGGCCGAACGCTGGCAATGCACCACGTTCAGGCTGGCTTTGTGCATGATTTTCAGGTCTTCCACCGAAACGTTGCCGGTGAAGCGGGTAAGAATCCTCACCCCCATCGCCTCGAAGAGCGGCTCAAAGGTACGCATGTCGTTTTTGATGTTGTAGTCGCCTACGATGTTGATGGTTCGGCTGAAATCGCCTTCCGGCTCCACCGAGCCAACCAGCTGGCGGAAGATGGTTTCGTTGCCCACATGGTGCCCCTGCGACTGGCTAACGCCCTTGAAGCCCTCGCACTCGAAAAAGACCACCGGCTTGCCGATCAACTCCTCGGCCTGCTTGGCCACGTCGCGCCCGTCGTCGCCGATCAGGGCGGTGGCACAGGTGTTGTAGATGAACACGGCTTTGGCGTCGGGAAACTCCTGGCTGGCCTCGACAATGCACTGGAGCAGCTTCTTCTCGCCGCCGAAGACGATGTTGGACTCGTTCATGTCGCTGACGAAGGTGTATTTCATGTGGAAGTCGCTGTCGGCCAGGTGGGGCCGGTAGCCCCAGGAAAAGAAAGCGCAGCCGATTGGCCCGTGGGTCAACTGGATGGCGTCCTTCACCGGGCCGCCCACCACGCCACGGCAGCCCGCGTAGGTGCAGCCGCGCTCGGTCATGTCGCCGGGGGTGCTGGCCACGTTGCTGGCAATAAAGCAGCCTGAGCCATCGCCCCGTTTGCAGCCACCGTCTGGCCCCTTCAACGCAATATGGACGGCCCGTTCGGGCAAGTTCTGGTTACACTTGAATTGCATCGCATCACTCCTATCATGTGGAGATTAGAGATTGGAGATTGGAGATTGGAGATTGGAGATTGGCTCGTGTTTGGATTGCGGGAGCCGCGCTCCCGCGTGGCAGCATGGCTGCCACATTCCAGAGACATGTGCGTTCATCTCCTAATCCCTATCCGCTAATCTCCAATTGCTAACTGCCGCTGCCTGAGTAGCTTGGGCAGGCAGACGTTGGCGGGCTGGCTGGGGGTGCCGCAGCCCTCTTCGCCGGGCACACCAATGGCATCGGCTCGGCAGCGCATGCAGTTGCGGAACTGTTCGATAATCTGGCCGCACTCGTCGCGCACCTGGTTCACCATGTCGTCGGAGGGGGCGGGCAGGTGGGCAAACTTCGCCAGCGGCAGCATGGGGATGATGTTCATCAGCGATGCGCCGTGGTCGGCCACGGTGCGGGCCACTTCCACCAGGTGCCGGTCGTTCACACCGGGAATGAGCACCGAATTGACCTTGACCACCATGCCGCGCATGGCCGCCTCGCGCAGTCCGGCCATTTGCTGTTCGTGCAACACCTCAAAGGCGGCCCGGCCCCGGTAGGTTTTGCCCCGGTAGCGGGCATGCGAATAGATCTGCTCGCCAACCGCCACATCTACTGCGTTGATGGTGATGGTCAGCGCGGTGACGCCCGCCTCGTCCACCTCGTTAATCCGGTCGTTGAGCAGCAGCCCGTTGGTGGACATGCAGCGAGTGAGGATGGGAAACTGCTCCTTCGCCCGGCGGAAGGTTTCCAGGGTGGCGTCGTTGGCCAGGGCATCGCCGGGGCCAGCCACGCCCAGCACCCGCAGGCGCGGTTCACGCTCCAGGGCCTGGCCAATCGTGGTCAGGGCCTCGTCCGGGCCAATCACGCGCATGGTGACGCCGGGGCGGTTCTCGTTAGGGCAGGCAAACTTGCGGCTACAGTAGTTGCACTGGATATTGCAGCGGGGCGCAACCGGCACATGGATGCGCCCAAACTTGAAGTGGGCCGTCCGGCTGTAGCAGGGGTGGCTGCTCATATCGGCCTTGGGAATGCAACTGCCCTGGCATACGGTTTTGGGTTGTGAGTCCATTAAATCCCCCCGTGTTGATTGTAGATTGCAGATTGCAGAGTAACGGAGGCTCAATCTGCAATCTGCAATCTGCAATCTGCAATCAGTCCACAATGCCGTAGTCACGCATGAGCTGTTCCAGGTCATCCTGCGTGATGGGGGTGGGGATGGTGAACTCGTCGTTCTGGTTGATTTTGCTGGCCAGGGTGCGATATTCGTCGGCCTGGGGCAGGGCTTCGTCGTAGTCAATCACGGTCTTCTTGTTGATTTCGGCCCGTTGCACGTCTTTGCTGCGGGGCACGAAGTGGATCATCTTGGTGTTGAGCCGTTCAGCGAAGGCTTCCACCAGCGCCCGTTCGTTTTCCACCAGGCGCGAGTTGCAGATCAGGCCGCCCAGGCGGGCGTAGCCCCGTTCGGCAAATTTCTTGATGCCTTTGGAGATGTTGTTGGCGGCGAACAGGGCCATGTACTCGCCCGAGCAGACAATGTAGATCTCCTCGGCATAGCCTTCGCGGATGGGCATGGCAAAGCCGCCACACACCACGTCGCCCAGCACGTCGTAGAAGACATAGTCGAGGTTTTCCTGGTAGGCTCCCAGGGTTTCCAGGGTTTGAATGGCGGTGATGACGCCGCGCCCGCCGCAGCCCACGCCCGGCTCTGGCCCGCCCGACTCGACACATTTGATGTCGCCGTAGCCTTTAACGACGACCTGATCCAGGGGTACATGTTCGGGGCCAACATCGCGCAGCGTGTCCAGCACGGAAGGCTGGCGCACGCCCCGTAGCAGCAGCCGGGTACAGTCGGCCTTGGGGTCGCAGCCAACAACCATAATTTTGTTGCCCATGGAGGCCAACGCCGCTGCCGTGTTCTGTTGTGTCGTGGATTTTCCGATTCCGCCTTTGCCGTAAAATGCTACCTGCCGCATATCGTCCTCCTCTTGCACTGGAGGCGACGTGTGAGCAGACGGACATTGTGGTATCATGCCGCCCGCATCGGCGCTCACACCGCCGCTGTTCGATCCCCGTTTCGCTTGCACCGAAACGGGGATCACCATTTGTGGCGCACAATTCACATACTGCTGGAGCGTGTTCGATTGATGACTGACGATTGCCGAATGCCGGAGTCAGCACTGCTTGCGACTCGCGGTTTCCGTTTTTCCAAAACAATCGCTTGAAGATGCACCGCTACAGCTACTGAATCGCACGTGTTACACGACGAACATAGCGTCGCTGCTTGAGAAGCGCACAACCTGGCTTAACTGCATCAGTGCAGGGGAAGGGGCACACAGTGGCATCTGTGACCTGTCACAGCCCCCTATGAAGGGTGGGTAGGCAATGGTGCTTGCCTGTGGGGTTAGAATACTTTTAGGGACTATACCATACCTGCACCGCTGTGCAATGGCGAGTTGCCCCTTCCAGGGTGAAGAAACGGCAATTGTTGCCAAAATAGAGCGGCCCGCCCCGGCAGTTTTGCCGACGAGACGGGCCGCTCCAAGATTTCTAAAAGCTTGTCTGAAAAAGTCTCTCACAAAGGCACAAAGGATCACAGATGAACGTCTATGGGCTGAACTTCGCGCCTTTGCGCCATTGCGCGAGCTAAAAACGCTGTGTCCTCTGTGTCCTCTGTGGCAAAAATAACTCCGCGTCCCCTTCGATTCCTCAGGGCAGGCTCCGCGGTGAAACGCGTTAGCTACGCTCCCGCTTCGCGCTCCATGCCTTCGGGACTCACGCCTTCCGGCTCCACAATAATTTCGTTCACAATATCGCCCACACCCTCGGTCTGGCCAGTAATCTGCTCCACCAGCTGGCGCTGCTCTTCGGTGAAGACGTAGCCCCGCAGAAACACGCGGCCACCTTCCTGGGTGTTAATGTTCAGGCGGGGCAGGTCGGCCAGCAGTGGCTCACGGCCCAGGCTGGAACGGATGCGGTCGGTGGTGATGCGGTCGTCGCCGTCCAGGTTCAGCACCCCGGCAATATCTTCGTCGGTGGGCGCAAGGGTCGCAATCTCGGCCTGAAGGTCTACATCGGCGGTGAAGGAGGTGTCGTTGCCCGCATGAGCCTGGCCGCTGCCTGCGGCTGTAGCGCTGATGTCGGCCAGTTCGGCCACCGGGTCGGCACCTTCGGTTGCGCCCCCAACAAACACATTGTCAACACTGCTGCCCGCTGTGCTGCCCACCAGCGACTCATCGCCGTTCTGTTCCATCTCCATCAAGGTGTCATCGGCATCCATATCGTCGTCGTCCATGGCCATCAGCACCGCATCAACGCTGCCCACCTCCATGCCGCTCATCGTGTCATCGCTGTTGCCGCTCAGGTCGTCAGCGTCGGCGTTGGGTGCATCGGCAGCCGACGACATAACCTCAGACGCGCTGAGGGCAGCGGATTCGTTGACAATCGGCGCTTCGGCCATGGCTGTGCCATAGGATTCGGTGGCCAGAGCGACCTGGGTTTCGTCGAGCCGGGTACCCCCTTGCTGCACCGCTGCCGCTGCGCCAGGGGCGGGCATGGGTGCAACTGAGGCGGCAGGTTGGGGTGGTAGCACACTTTCGGCGCTGGAACCACGCCCAGCTTCAAAGAAGGGGCCATTGTTGTAGTTGCCAAAGGCCCGCCGCCAGAGCCAGAACGCCACTCCACCTACGGCACTTACTGCCAGCAAGAAAAGCCATCGTGCGCGCATTGTTTTGTTCCTCTCGTACAAAATTAATCGGATTGAGGAGAGGAAATGCAAGGGTTGTGCCAGGGGCAATTACCTGACCGGAGACCGGAGACGGGCGATTGAGATTGGCGAGTGACGAGTGCCTCGCTCCAGGCTGCCAGATGCCATTGAGGAGATCGGTACCTCCGCTACTGGATGAGTGGGGCCACGGGACGAAAACAGGTGCCGGTCTCCTCGCGCCATCGCATGTGACGCAGGAGACCGGCACCTTGGCGACGGGATGAGCGGGGCCACGGGACGAAAACAGGTGCCGGTCTCCTCGTGCCACCGCATGTGACGCAGGAGACCGGCACCTCGGCGACGGGATGAGCGGGGCCACGGGACGAAAACAGGTGCCGGTCTCCTCGTGCTACCACGAGGTGAAGCAGGAGACCAGATCGAGATCGGCTATAATCAGCAAAACTATTCGGCTTTGCTCATTTCGAGTATTTTGCACACAGGTGAGATAAACAATGCCAGCACGTCACATTCAATCGTAGTGCGGACTTATGAAGTTTATTTTTTTATTCGCATATAAAATGTCACGTAGCGGCGCAATGTATTGCGCGTTCCGGCAACTGGCGCAATAATGGAGTTTTACTTTTTAATCCGGACACGCGGTGCCGCCCTATCCACCGAATGAATTCGGCGTCTGGAAGCCTAAAACACGCTGAAGCGTGTTATTCCGATGGTTGTCTGGATTATGTTGTAAAGACTCACAAGTGC
>JALONX010000926.1 GCA_025454695.1 Chloroflexaceae bacterium | reverse complement strand
GAGTCATGTCGTCGTGGCGGGGGACAGGGCCAGTAAAGCTGTTGACGGCGGCGATGATGGTGTCTATCAGCTGTTGCGGCCCGGTGTCGCCGCAGGTTGTTAGCAGCGCCTCAAGCCGTTCAAAGCCAAACAGTTCTCCCTGGCTGTTTTTGGCTTCCACAATGCCATCGGTGTAGAAGATCACCACGTCGCCACCATCGAGCGTCACCAGTTGCTCGCGGTAGCGCACGTCCTTCACAATGCCGAGCGGAAAAGCGGCAAATGCGTCGAGGTGGCTCACGCTGCCGTCAGCCCGGCGCACCAGGGGCGTCAGCTGGCCTGCGTTGGAAACGGTGAGCAGGCGACTGGCAGAATCAAAGCTGGCGTAGGTGAGCGCCACAAAGGTGTGGGGCGGCACATCCTGGGCAATCAGCCGGTTGGTTGCATGGAGCATGTCACTGGTGCTATCGTGGTGGCGCGACTCGGAACGGGCCACCGAGCGAGCCACGGCCATCAACATCGCCGCAGGCAGACTCTTGCCCGACACATCGCCCACCACCACCCCCAACCGCCCCTCGTCCAGCGAAATCAGGTCATAAAAGTCGCCGCCGGTTTCGCGGGCGGGTAGGCAGCAGGCCGCCAGCTCCATCCCTGGCACCTCGGGGAGGGTTTGGGGAAAGAGGTGGCTCTGAATCTCACGGGCGATCTCCATCTCTTGTTCGACCCGTGTTACCGATTCCTGGAAGAGCCGGGCATTTTCCAGCGCCACCGCGGCCTGGCTGGCAAAGGCCAGCGCCACCTCCGCATCGCGCTGGCTGAAGCGTTGTAGCTGCCGTGAATCGATGCTGAGGATGCCAAAGGCCTGGCCCCGCGACACCAGTGGCACACCCAGCCAGGCCCGCACATGGGCCGAGTAGGGTGTGGAAATCCAGTAAGGATTGCTGGCCGTATCTTCAATAATCACGGGTAGGCCAGCATCCATCACCTGCACCACATTCATGTCGTGGGGCTGAAAGCGAAAGCCGGAAGGCTGTTGATCGGGCGGCCAGCCCTGGCATGCCACCACCCGCAGCCGCCCGTTTTCACGCAACATCAGCGAGGCACTGTCGTAGGGAATAACGTTGTTGAGTTCGGCCAGAATCAGGTTCAGCACCTCGTCCAGGTCATCAAACGAGGCGCTGAGCACGCGGGCCACTTCGCGCAGCGTGTCGGCAGTGCGGCGGGCAGCCTGCTCGGCCACCAGGAGCCGCTTATTTTCCTGCACCTGCCGCTCGCGTTCTTCCAGCAGGCGCACCTTTTGCACGCCCAGACTCACATGGCTGGCCACCTGGCGCGATAACCTGCTGCTCGGGGTAGTTGTGGAAGTGCAACGGCTCGCGGTGCTGCAAAATCCAACTGGTGAGGCTGCCGGGGTTGGGCGGCGAACCGGGCACCAGCGGGCTGGTGCGCTGCCCCTGGTTGATAAACACCGAGTGGGTGATAGCGTGAGTCTCTATTTCGCAGATCACCAGGTAGAACACCACCACGCCAAGTTGCTGGTTCAAAATGCGGTACACCCCTTCGAGCATCTCTTCCAACTCATACGAGGCGCTTATGAGCTGGCCGATCTGGCCGATGGCGTCCAACTCACGAATCTGACGCGCACGCTGATCCAGCAGACGCACGTTTTGCACATGCAGCGTCACCTGGCGGGCAATGTTGGTGAGCAGGGTCACGTCGCGCTCGCTAAAGGCGGCCCGGCTATAGCTTTGTAGCGCAATCAGGCCAATCACCGCCTCGTCACGGTCTACCAGCGGCACACCGAGCCACGAAACCGCATGCCGTTCCGCTCCCACAATATGCCGACTCAGTTCAGGATAGCTGTCAAGCTCTTCAGGCAGATTGTGAAACTGGAGGATGCTGCGGTGGCGGATCACCCAGGCCGAGAGCGAGCCGGGCGGCGGCGGCTCGTTGCGCCAGTAGGTGTACTCTTCGCCCTCATCAATTGAAAGGCCATTGCTGATGATGTTACGGGCCGGATCGTAGATCACCATGGAAAAAGCATCCAGCCGCATAAACGTTTGCAGTGCGTTATGCACCTGGCGCAGCAGCGAGGGCAAATCAAAGGCCGTGCTGGCGGCGTGGCTCACCGCACTGAGTGCCCGTAGCTCGCCAATTTGCCGTTCGCGCTCCTCAAAGAGGCGGTCAATTTCAATCGCAATCGCCGCCTGGTTGGCCACCGCCTGGGCCAGGTTGCGTTCCTGCTCGTCAAATTCACGGGGCTGGAGCGCAAAGAGACTCAGCGTGCCCAGCACCCGGCTGCCAATGCGCAACGGCACGCTCAACAGGGCCTCAAAGCTGGCCAGCGCATCGCTGCCCGACATGCGGCCAAGGCGGGTTATCACGACCATGGGCCGATTTTCCAGCACCACCCCGCGGATGAGGCTGTTCGTCAGCGACAAAACTGCCCGTTGTTGGGCATACGGCTCGGAAAACCCCTGATGCACCAGCAGCACCAGGCTGTTGCGCTCACGGTCGAGCAGGCGCATGTTGCCAGCGTCGAGGCGCAGCAGGGTGAGCATGAGGCCGAGGGCGCGATTGAGGAGGCGTGGCAGCGGTTCGCGTAGCACCATATCACCAGCGATGGTGCTCAGGGCAACCAGTTCCCTGGTGCGGGCATCCACCTGCTCGCTGAGGGCGGTTCCCAGGGCGGCCTGAGCCTGGGCCAGGCGTACATTTTCCAGCGCCACCGCCACCACATTGGCCACCTGTTGCAGCAGGTCAAGGTCGGCCTCGCCAAACACCCCCGGTGTGTAGCTCTGAATAGAAACCACGCCAATCGCATCGTCGCCGAGCATCAGCGGCACACCGAGCCAGGCCCGCGAGAGTTTGTGACTCTGCCCAAACGTGTCGGGGGTTTTGTCGAGACGGTTCCGCTCTGCTACCAGGTCGCGGAAGAGCAGTGGCCCCCGTTTTTGCACCAGCAAGCCGGTGAGCGGGCCGCGCTCCACCGCCTCTTTGTACTCCTGCATGCCTTCGTCTTCAAACAGCACCGCCTGAAACAGGTCAGGCCGATCAGGGTCACACACGGCGATGTAACATGCGTCAAAGGTGAAGACCTGGGTCAGTTCGCGGACAATGGCCTGAAACAGGGTTTGAAATGAGGTAACGCCCCGGCAGGCCAAACTAATGGCGTAGAGGGTTTGCAGCGCCTGCTGGTCACGGTCACGCTGCCGCTGCAACAGAACGCGCTGCTGCTCCAGCTCTTTGATGGATGGTTTGGAGCGGC
>JALONX010000260.1 GCA_025454695.1 Chloroflexaceae bacterium | reverse complement strand
CGCCTGCCCTGCCGTTCGTCCCTTCGATGCCGGTTTCCGAGCTTGACGAGGAGCAGGACAGGCAAGCTCACGAACCGCGAACGCGAAGGGTGCTGCGTGAACAGCAATTTCATGCAATCGGCAATCATCAATCCGCCCGCCCTGAGGCTCCCCTGCCGTTCGTCCCTCCGATGCCTCAGGACAGGCAAGCTCACGAACCGCGAAGCCGAAGGGAGCTTGTCGAAGGGTCACTCGTCACTCGTCACTCCATAACAGGCGCACCTGGGCTTGCAGTTCATCGGCGCTGAAGGGTTTTTGGAGAAACGTGACATGAGGTTCAGCAGCAAAGCGCGGCGTGATCTCTTCGGCGCGGTAGCCACTCATCACCACGACCGGCAGGTCGGGGCGCATGGTGTGGAGAATGGCCAGGGCCTCGTCGCCGCTCAGGCGGGGCATGGTCAAGTCGAGCAGCACCAGGCTGATGCTGGCCCGCTGGGCGTCGTAAATCTCAAGTGCTTCCTGGCCATCAGCGGCGGTCAGCACCGTAAAACCCCAGCGCTCCAGCATGGCAGCGGCAGTGGTGCGAACGTCAGGTTCATCATCTACCACGAGCACCGTGCCGTGGCCCTGCCAGGAGCCGGACTGCACGAGCAAGGGACGCTGGCCGGAGGTCTGTTCACGCGCTTGAGGGAAGGCGATGGTGAAGGTGGTTCCCATACCCAACGTACTCGCGACCTGGATGGCCCCGTGGTGCCCCCGCACAATGCCCTGCACGGCGGCCAGGCCCAGGCCGCGCCCAGTGAATTTGGTGGTGAAAAACGGCTCAAAAATCTTGGCCTGAGTCGCTTCGTCCATGCCGCAGCCGGTGTCGGCCACGGTGAACTGCACATAGGAGCCAGGAGCCAGGTCATAGGCCACTTCCTCCGGATCATGAGGACTCACGTCTACCAGTGTGGTGCTTACCGTGACGGTGCCGTAACTTTCGCCAATAGCCTCGGCAGCGTTCAGGATGAGGTTGAGCACCACCTGGCGAATCTGGGTCACATCGGCATCAATAAGGGGCAAATTGGGCGACAAGCGGGTTTCAAGAAAGACCATTTTGGAGATTGAGGCCCGAATAAGGGCGGTCATCTCGGTAATAATCTCATTAAAATTCAGCGTCTCGATGCTAAAGTGGCCCCGCCCCGAATAGGCCAGCATCTGGCGAGCCAGATCGGCGGCTCGGCGAGCGGCATGCTCCACTTGCAGCACCGAATGGTAGGCCGGGTGATGTTCTTCCAGGTCGAGCATGGCCAGGCTAGCATTCCCCAGAATAGCCGTCAGCAGATTATTAAAATCGTGGGCAATGCCACCAGCCAGCACGCCCAGGCTTTCGAGTTTCTGGGTATGCAGCATCTGCCGTTCCAGGTTCAGGCGGGCCTCCAGTGACTCGTCGCGGTGGCGCAGGGCCACCCGGGCTTCGCGGTAGAGCCGGGCATTGTCCATCGCCAGGGCCGCCCGGCGGGCCAGTTCTTCTGCCAACGCCAGGTCATCGGGGCCGTAGGCCCGCCCCGACTCAGCCATCACAAACGAGATCGTACCAAGCATTTGCCCGCGTGCTAACAGCGGCGCAGAGATGACGGAACGGGCACCAGTGCTGGCAATCAGCCGCCGGTAGCTCTCATCGTGGGAATATTGCGTCACATTATTGTAGGTGAAGTTTGCAATCAACTCGGTTTTTGCCGATTCAAGCACATTGCCAACCCCCAGGCTGGGGTTAATTGGCACAGGACTGTTTTTTAATGCTTCAACCAGATGTTGTTTTTCTGGGTCGGCAATCGCCACCGCGACTCGCCGCAGCTGGCCGTTTTCCTGCCGTGTGATGGAACAGAGATCAGCAAAAAACGGCACGGCAATGTGCGCAATGCTGTCCAGCGTCACTTCATAATCCAGCGATGCGGAAAGCACACTACTCCCTTCTGCCAAAAACGTGCTAATCTCGGTGGCGCGCTGGCGTTGTTGCTGGGCCTCAGTATCCTTGAGGCTTAATGCTAGATATTCAGCCACCTCGCGCATGGTGGCAAGCTCGTGGTCGCTCCATACGTGAATCTGGGGTGAGTCCATAAACAGCACGCCCACGAGCCGTTCCGCGTAACGAACTGGCATATCAATAAAAGCACAAATCCCTGCTCTTGCATAGGCTGCTGCTTTCTCCGTAAGCAAACAGTCCTGGTGAATATCCTGAACCACAACGCCTTCGCCTTCCATTAGTCGCTGGAAGTAGGCGGGCGTGTCTTGCCAATCAAACACCTCACCGGTTATTGAAGGCATGTCGGACGGCTGACAGGAGGAGAGCACCGTCAACTGCTGGTGCCCATCTACCGAGCAGTAGCCAACCCGGCATGTGGGAAAAGCCACCTGCAACTGGGCGACAACCAGCGCCACAATGGTGTCAATAGCTTCGCCCCGAATAATGCCGTTGCCAATGCTGTTGAGCAAGCGCAGGCGAGTCTGGCTTTCCAGCAGGGCTAACTCAATCTGTTTGCGCTCGGTAATGTCAATCGCCATACCGTACACGGCGTAGGGCTGGCCACGCTCGTTGCAAAGCGGAAATTTATAGATCAGGCTGGTTTTGCCACTGGTGGTATTTTTGCTCTCCACCACCATCGGACGATTAAAAGTCAGTACCTGCTGATCTTCGTGTTGAAAAAGGCGGGCCTGGTTCGAGGAGTAAATGTCGAAGTCAGTTTTGCCTAGCACCAGAGCAGCGGAAAGCCCACTCTGCATCTCTGCCTGGCGCGACCAGACCTCGTAGAGACCCTGAGCATTTTTGCCCCAGATAATTAATGGCGCGAATTCAAGCAGCGCATCCAGACGCTCTTCGCTCACGCGCAGGGCCAGCTGGGCCTGCTCTAGTTCCGCTACTGAGGCGTGCAGCTGGGCATTGGCGGTTGCCAGTTCAGCGGTGCGTTCGTTGATGCGTTGTTCTAATTCAGCGGTGAGCTGGCGAAGTTCTTCTTCCACCTGCTTCTGGCGCGTCACATCCATGTAGATGCCGCCAATACCAGTAATCTGACCATCGGCCCGCACGATAGGGAATTTGCTGGCCAGGCGCACACTTTTGCGCCCATTCGCATCAACATTAAATCGTTCTACCAGGATTGCCTGGCCAGTTGCCAGAATGGTGGCATTCTCTGCTTCTGCTTCGGCTACATGGGCGGGCGGGAACAATTCTGACAAAAGCTTGCCCGTCACGGCGGCTGGCGTGTGGCCCATAAAACGGGCGGCCCGCTCATTCGTCAGCATGCAGCGATATTCTGGCACACTCCAGACCACAATTGAAACGGGGGCATTATCCATAATGCTTTGCAACAGGGCCTGGTTCTGTTGCAGGGCAAGTTCGGCCTCTTTCTGAGCGGTGATGTTGCGCACAATGCCAGCAACCTGTTGCTGGTTCCCACGCCTAACGAGGCCGCCGGTCACCTCAAGCCAGCGGCACACTCCATCGGTACCCTGGAGGCGCATCTCGGTGCGAAATTCATCGCCGTAGGTTTCAGATTGGCGAAACGCCGCTACGACACGCGCCCGATCATCGGGATGAATGCGGCGCTGAATAGCCGCTTGCGCAGGCTCTTGATCATCTGCAGGAAGGTGAAAGATTGTGGCTGCATGTGCTGACCAGCCCAACTTCCGCGTTTCCAGGTTCAGCCACCAGATGCCCACTTGACCTTGCGCCAGGGCCTGGTTCAGCCGCGCTTCCTGTTCCTGAGCCGCTGTGGCGGCAGCCTGGGCTGCCACCAGGGCTTGCGCCAGGATGCGCTGCCGCCGCCACAGCAGCAGGCAGGTTGCACCCAGCACCAGCAGTGCGGCCACAAGAACTAATATGACTACAGAGGTACTATCCATCGTTATGCCGCAGCAGTCGAGGCTTGCGAATATGCGCTTCTGACAAGTTCGGTTTTTACACCAGGTACCCGATCCGTGTGTCGTTATTGATAGGACTTACGCGGTGAAAAGGCGTTGGAACACGAAACCCACGAAAACGTGCGAACACCATGAAAGATTGCTGTCTTTCGCGCGTTTCGTGTGCTTGCGTACCCTTCGCGATCCAAACGCTTGTTCACGACGGCGTAACTCGTGTTATTAATAGTATAGCCTGAGATGATTACCAGAATATGGTTGATGATTGTCAAGCTACAACGTAGTGCGGTTAATCTTCAACGCAGAACAGGACTTTGTGATATGAAGCACAGTCAGAATGTGGTATGATTGGCGCATCCCTGATGGGTGCGCCGGTGCCATGCCGCCATAATATAGCTTGTTTGCAGTGCCCGGCACGGTGCATTCAACCAGTTGAACATTTCAGAAAGGAGTCTGACAATGGCGCGGATTGCTGTACATGGCTTTGGCCGAATTGGGCGTTCGACAATGAAGGCGGCGTTTAAGGGAAATCTCTGGTCGCCGGTTTCAGTTTCCGACATTCGGGACATTCCCACCCTGGCGGCAATTTTTGAAGTTGATTCGAACTATGGCCGCTGGCACGAACCCGTCAAAGGCACCGACACAGGCTTTTCCATTGGCGGGCGCGATATTCTCTACTTCGATGCGATGAAGGAACTGCCCGACTGGAAGGGCCTGGGGATTGACCTGGTGATTGACTGCACCGGGCGGGCCACCACCCGCGCTGGCGCACAGGCCCACCTCGACCGGGGGGCGAAGCGAGTGCTGGTGAGTGCCCCCAGCAAAAGCCGCGAGGATGCCGACGTGTTTCTGCTGCCCGGCATTAACCTGGAAGAGTTCGACCCCGAGAAGCACAAGATTGTGAGCATGGCCAGCTGCACCACCAACGCCCTGGCTCCGGTGGTCAAGGTGGTGATGGAAAACTTTGGCATTAAGTATGGCCTCTTTTCCACTGTGCATGCCTACACCAACACCCAGTCGCTCACCGACCAGCCAATGAAGGATCGGCGCGATTCGTGGGCCGCCGCCGAGAACCTCATTCCTTCATCCTCGGGCGCAGCGCGGGCGCTCTCGTTTATCTGGCCAAACCTGAAGATCACCGGCAAGGCCTACCGCATTCCCGTGCGCACGGTGAGCATCGCCGAGCTGAACCTGTTGACTGAGAAGCCGGTGACGGCGGAGGCGGTGAACAACGCCTTCCGCGAGGCCGCCAGCAAAGCCCCGCTTAAGGGCGTGATGGACGTGTTAGAGGAAGAATGGGCCTCGTCGCGCATTCTGGGCGACCCCCACTCCTCCGTTGTTGACCTGCCGCTGACCCAGGTGCAGGGCGACCTGCTCTCCGTGGCCGCCTGGTACGACAATGAGATGGGCTATGCTACCCGCCTGGCCGAAACAGCGGCGCGGATTGCGGGCTAAACAGTTCGTGCGAAGCCTGCACCCCATGACAGGTTGAACCTGGTCATGGGGTGCATCGCGGTCGCGGTGTTTCATTGTTGATTTATTGGAGGGATGCGACATATCGCGTCCCTCCAATGTTTTTCATCGCACGCAGTGCAGGCTGCGCAGGTGCGGTGCAGCGGCATTGCTGGCAACATGTCCCTAGCCTAACAATATTCTCATCCCAGGGCCATTGCAAAGTCCTGGTTAACGGCTTAAACTATCCGCAGATTACGCAGATTATGCAGATTGTGGTTCTCTTCATCTGCGTAATCTGCGGATGAAAAAGACGTTGCACATGCCCTGATTCTCATCCGTCAGGGGCTTGTGAAAAGCAACCCTTCTCCCCTATAATGTTCACATCTGTGCAGTGTCCGAACAGATGCGAGGCCCCCATGGTTGACGAACGCGAAGAGTTGCTGGCCCAGGTTGCCACGCTCTACTACCACCACGACCGGAGCCAGCAGGAGATCGCCGACCAGTGTGGCCTGTCCCGTTCTAATGTCTCGCGACTGCTAAAGGAGGCCCGCGACCGGGGCATTGTGGAGATTTATATCCGCCACCCGCTGCGCCGTGACGTGGAGCTGGAAGACCGGCTGCGGCTGCGCTTTCGGCTGCGGGAGGTGGGCGTGGTGCCCGCCGCCAACGGTAACCACGAACTCACCATCGCACGGGCGGCAACCCTGGCAGCCCGCATGCTCGACAGCGAGCTTGACGGCATGCGGGTGCTGGGCATCTCCTGGGGCACCACCGTAAACGCGATTGTGAACGCCTTTGCGCCGCGCCGCCGCTACGACGTGGAGGTGGTGCAGATGATGGGCGGGGTTGGCCCCACCGACCCCGCGATTGACGGCCCGGCCTTGGTGCAGCGGCTGGCCGCCCCGCTGACCAACCGCTACCGCTACCTGCACGCGCCGCTGATTGTGGACAGCGCCGAGGTGGCAGCCGGGCTGCTGGCCCAGCGCAACGTGGCCGAAACCATGGCCGTGGCCCGCGCCGCCGATGTGGCCCTGGTTGGCATTGGTGCGCTGCTGCCCGACGTTTCCAGCCTGCTGCGGGCAGGCTACCTGAGTCCAGAGGAATTTGAAGCCATTCGGGCACGGGGGGCCGTGGGCGACATTTGCGCCCGTCACTTCGACAGCCAGGGCCAGCAGGTGGCCCCCGAGATTGATGATCGACTCATCAGCGTCACCCTCGATGACCTGAAAGAAATTCCCACCGTGATTGGCGCAGCCTGCACCCCGGCCAAAGCTCCCGCCATGCTGGCGGCCCTGCGCGGCGGCTATCTCGACATCCTCGTCACCGACTCAGCCGCAGCCGAAGCGCTGCTGGCGCTGGCGTAGTTACGAGTTACGAGTTACGAGTATGAATACTTCGCCTGCTTCAGCCTTCTGCCTTCTGCCTTTGGAATTCACATTCGTTCACCCTCTTGACAATTTCTCAACTGCTGGTATAATTCTCATAACTTTCCCGCACACAAATGTGAATTGAACGAACAGATGTGAACCTTGATCGTTGAGAGAGGATGCAATGGAGTATATCTTTCTCGTTGTAGTGGTCTTCTGGTCGGCCCAGTTTGTGTTAGCCTACTGGCAGCTTCGCCGTTTCCACAAACGCATTGGCGAACTGCGCAAACTCGGGCGTACCTCCATTGGCATGCATGGCAACCGCTGGCGGGGCCGCACCTACGCTGTCCTCGTCACCGACAAGGCCAACATCATTCGCCACGCCGAAACCTTCGACGGCTGGACGGTTTTCTCCAAGCTCAAACCCTTCACCGGACTCAACGGCACGCGCCTTGAAGCCTTGCTGGCCGACAGCGCTGCGACGCCGGAGGGCCTGCGCCAGAGCCAGTGGCTCGCTTTTCAGCACGCGGCTCAGTTTCTGAACAATGCGCCTGCACCTACCAATGCCGCCCTGTCGCAGGGATGACAAGTTGATGGAGATTGGAGGTTGGGGATTGGCGATTGCCTTTTAGAGAAGGTTCTGACAAGATTTACAGGATTTACAGGATTGATTTTAGGTGACGTGCTGTTTGCACTCAAAATGTAACCTTCGTTTGTACTGTCTGAACCCATGCCTTTACAAGAATAGATCACCGCTATCGTCTTCTTTTCTTCAATCTGCATAGATTGTTTATCACTAGTCTGTAAGTACTTCTAAACAACATTTTTGTATGTGTGACGGCTACTGAATCCCCCCTGGCCCCCCTTCATAAGGGGGGAACGCGGGGCATAGATTGGGTACGCCCCCTTCGTAAGGGGGTTGGGGGGATTCAGCGAAATGATCAAAACACCAAAAATCTTTCTTTACAGACTAGTAAAAGAAGTCTCTTTGTA
>JALONX010000259.1 GCA_025454695.1 Chloroflexaceae bacterium | reverse complement strand
GGCGAAACGGATGCTGATACACGGTTCTGGACGTTCGATATGTATTGTTCATATCTGCAAGAATTGTGCCTTTAATCACAAAACCATATTGCTCTCGCAAAGGCGCAAAGCTCGCAAAGAAGGTACTCACGTTCGTGTATCTGCTTTCCGTTGTGCCTTTGTGTGAGATTTCTCGTCACCTGAAAGAACCATATTGCTCTCGCAAAGGCGCAAAGCTCGCAAAGAAGGTACTCACATTCGTGTATCTGCTTTCCGTTGTGCCTTTGTGCCTTTGTGTGAGATTTCTAGTCACCCGAAAGAACCATGGGCAGGGCCGGGTCGCGGATGGGCAGAAAGGGCCGCCGGGGCAGCAGCCAGGCGAAGGCTGCCAGCCACAGCCCGCCAATGCCCGCCAGAGTGGCAAAGGCCAGCCAGTTCACTTCTAGCACGCTGGCGTGAAACTCCGGGCCGATCAGCCAGTAGAGGTCAATCAGGCGCATGATGAGCAGGCCCGCTGCAACCCCAGTGAGCAGCTGGGCCGACCGCTTGATGCGCCGCGACAGCAGCAGGAAAAACGGCACCGCAAAGTGAAAGATCATCAGCACAATCGCGATGTATTCCCAGCCGCCCTCGGCCCGGCGCAGATACCATGTGACCTCCTCGGCAATGTTGGCCGACCAGATGATCAGGTATTGAGCGAATGACATGTATGTCCACAGAATCACAAAAGCGAAGGTGAGCGTGCCCAGGTCGGCAAACAGCGGCGGGCGAACCATCTCGGCCATGGGGCGCTGCCGTGAAAGAGCGGCCAGCACCACAATCACAAAGGTGAAGGCGGTGAGGCCCTGGCTCACCATAAAGTACATGCCATAAATCGTCGAGAACCAGTGGAAATCAAGCGACATGGCCCAGTCGGTCGAGGCCAGCGTAATGGTGATTACGTAGAGCACAATCCCTGGCGCACTGACGATACGGAGCCGCCGCGATAGCGCTGCCGGGTTGCTGGCCGTGTCTTGCGCCCGCGACAAGCGGGTAACGGCGATGGCCAGGGCGCTCCAGATGGCAAAAAAGATGATGGCGCGAATGATGTAGCCCGGCTGGTTCAGGTAGGCGGCTTTGGTCAGGTAGACTTCGTCGTTGAGCGCTTCGGGCCTGGCCCAGGCATAGAGCTGCGGCAGGCCAAACAGAAACGGCACAAACAGTAGCCCCAGCAGCGGAATGGTCAGTGCGCCCGCTTCCAGCATGCGGCGGATGAGCAGCCCCCAGCGCCCACCGGTGACGTTCTGCACCAGCAGCAGCCCCAGGCAGCCTAGCGCCAGGTTGAACCAGAACAGGTAGCCAAAGAGATAGGCCTGGAAAAAAGTTTGCAGATTGAGGAACGCCCCCAGCACGGCAATCGCCAGGCCCACCGCCCCCACCACCAGCCCAATTGTTTGCAGGCGACCCAGATTCGGGCGCAGGTTTTCAAATTCGCTCATATCATTGTCCTACAAGGGTTAAGGGTTAAGGGTTAAGGGTTAAGGGTTAAGGGTTAGTGTCATTGCTTTTCGTTGCAGCTGCACAGTTTTTCGCTGAGCCAAGCTCGTTGGTTGCTCGTGTGCGCTGGTCAGTTCACCGTGTTCATTGCAGCCGCACAGTTTTTCGCTGAGCCAAGCTCGTTGGTTGCTCGTGTGCGCTGGTCAGTTCACCGTGTTCATTGCAGCCGCAAAGTTTTTCGTTGTACTTAACCCCTAACCCCTAACCTCTAACCCCTAACCCTTAACCCCTACCTACGGCTGAATATTCCCCCGTTGTTCCGGCGGCACGTCGTTGATGTTGGCGTTGTAGCTGGTTTGCAGCACGCGGATGTAGGCCACAATCGCCCAGCGGTCGGGAATCTGCACCCGGTCGCCATAGCCATACATGCGCCCGATGCCGTTGCTGATGATGTCGAAGATGTAGCCCGCCTGGGCATCGCGCAGGCGCTGCTCGTGCAGGTTCGGCACCTGGATTGCGCCGCGCTGCGCGACCATGCCGTTGCCGTTGCCGGTGATGCCGTGGCAGGGAATGCAGAACGCTTCATACTTCTGTCGCCCGCGCTCGATCATCGCCCTGGTGACGGGGTAGGGAAACTCGGTGCTGTAGGCTCCATTCACCCGGCCCGTGTAGTAGAGCGTGTCGGTACGCACATCGCCATATTGCACCGTGCCAGCGGGCAGCGGGCGCGACGAGTTGCCGTCCGGGAAAAAGGTGGACGGTTCAAACACCTCGAAGCGCTGCTGGTCGTACATGTCGTTGTGGCAGGCCACCAGCAGCAGCACACACAACGGAATCCAGGCCAAGCGAATGAGGCGGGCGGGCGTCATCTTATGATACATACCAATATCCTTGTGTAGAGATTGGAGATGAGAAGAACCAGGAAGCGAGAACCAAGAACCGAGAACCAGGTACGTACTGCGTACTGCGTACTGCGTACCAACGTTCTCTACATTCTTCGCGCCCTTCGCGTTCTTTGCGGATCTGCTCCGGTCATCGGTCTCCCGTCTCCGGTCTCTGGTCTCTGGTCAATCTGCAATCTACAATCTGCAATCGCCCTAACATCCCACTTCACTCACCCGCAGCGGGTTCAGCCCCCGCAGGAACTCCGTCGTCTCCGTCGGGTTGTAGCGCGGGTCTGCGGCTTCAATAGCGAGAAAGAAGCGGTCTACCGAGGCCCGTTTGAAGCCGGGCGTGTTAAAGATCGGGTGGTAGTGGCGGGGCAGGTGGTTCAGCAGCAGCATGCCAAACACCGCCGTGCCCGCCGCCAGCAGAATCGTCATCTCAAAGGTGATGGGCACAAAGGCCTGCCAGCTAAAGTAGGGCCGCCCGGCCACCAGCCAGGGGTAGTCGTAGACGCTGGCGATGGTTTGCATGAGAAAGCCTGTGGCGGCCCCCAGCAACCCGCCCACCAGCACCAGCCAGGGCAGGCGAGTCTTACGCTGGCCCAGGGCTTCGTTCAGTCCCTCCACCGCAAACGGTGTGTAACTTTCCACCTTGCGGTAGCCCGCGTCTTTCGTGGCCCGCGCCGCCGCCAGCAACTGGTCGGACGTTTCAAACTCCGCCACAAGCCCGTAGACCTGGTAGTTGTCTTGCATATATGTCCTCAACATTGCAGATTGTAGATTGTAGATTGCAGATTGCCAGAAGCCAATAGGTGTAACGGTGGCTTTAAGATGCAGAAAATCTACAATCTACAATCTGCAATCTGCAATCGCTTAGTCTCCCGCCCCCGGTGTGGGCGTGTAGGCTTCGCCGTGCTGGCCGCCCTTGCCGTGGCGGTGGGCCGCTTCGTGTTCTTCGTGCAGCAGGTGGCGCATCTCAAACACGTTGATGATCGGCAGGAAGCGCAGGAACAGAAACAGCAGCGTAAAGAACAGCCCGATCGTGCCAATGTAAGTCGCCCAGTCCCAGATGGTGGGCGTGTACATGTGCCAGGCCGAGGGCAGATAGTCGCGGTGCAGGCTGATTACGATGATCACAAAGCGTTCTAGCCACATGCCAATGTTGATAATCAGCGAGACGACGAAAAGCAGCGGCACATTGCTGCGGAAACGGCGAAACCAGAGCAACTGGGGAATGATGCCGTTGCAGGCGATCAGCGCCCAGTAGGCCGGGGCGTAGGGGCCAGTCATGCGGTTCCAGACCATAAAGCGCTCGTATTCGTTGCCGCTGTACCAGGCGTAGAAAATCTCCGCCATGTAGCCGTAGAACACAATCAGCCCGGTGGTGAGCATCACCTTGGCCATAAAATCCAGGTGCCGGTCGGTGACAAAATCCTTCAAGCCGTAGTATTTACGGATGGGAATAATCAGCGTCAGCACCATGGCAAAGCCTGAGAAGATCGCCCCCGCCACGAAATAGGGCGGAAAAAAGGTGGTGTGCCAGCCCGGCACCTGCGACACCGAAAAGTCCAGGGCCACAATGCTATGCACCGACACCACCAGCGGTGTGGCCAGGCCCGCCAGCAGCAGGTAGGCCATTTCGTAGCGCTGCCAGTGTTTGCCCGCGCCGCGCCAGCCCAGCGCCAGCGCCCCGTAGATCAAACGGCGGGCACGGTTGGGGGCCTGGTCGCGCAGCGAGGCAAAGTCCGGGATGAGGCCCACCAGCCAGAACAGCAGCGACACCGTGCCATAGGTTGAGACGGCGAACACGTCCCAGGTGAGCGGGCTGCGGAACATGGGCCACATGCCCAGGTTGTTGGGGTAGGGCAGCAGCCAGTAGAACAGCCAGATGCGCCCCAGGTGCAGAATGGGGAACAGCCCGGCGCAGGCCACGGCGAAGATGGTCATCGCCTCCGAAAGGCGGTTGATCGAGTTGCGCCAGGGCTGCCGCAGCAGCAGCAACACCGCCGAGATCAGCGTTCCCGCGTGGCCAATGCCGATCCACCAGACGAAGTTGACAATGTCGAGGCCCCAGCCGACGGGAATATTGATGCCCCAGATACCGACGCCCTGGATGAGCAGGTAGGTGACGGCGGCGAAAAACACCATCAGCAGCAGAAATGACAGACTGAACAGCAACAGCCAGCCGATGGGCGTGCGGCGCAACGGCACAAAGGGAATGCTGTTGATTTTTGTCGTCAGCGTGCCATAGCTATGGTCGCCCTGAATCAACGGCTCTTCTTGTTCAACCGTGCCGTAGGATTGTAGGCGTTTGGACTGTTGCATCTATCGCTCCTTCGGAAAGCTCTCACAAAGGCACAAAGGCACAAAAGCAACACACGTAAGATGTAAACCTCGTACTGCGTAGCCTTCGCTGGAAATTCGGGTTACGCAGTAGGCAGTACGCATCACGCATCACGCATCACGCATCACGTTTCACGTTTCACGCATTATTCATGCGTGTCACGCTCATTCTCCGCTGCACCAGCCAGGGCCGGGTTGGGGTTGGTGAGCTTAGCCAGGTAGGTGGTGCGGGGCCTGGTGTTGAGTTCACCGAGCAGGCTGTAGTTCAGGTTGCTCGCTTGTAGTTTCGCCACCCGCGAGTCCGGGTCGAGCTTATTGCCAAACACAATCGCCTCGGTGGGGCAGACCTGCTGGCACGCAGTAAGCACCTGCCCATCACGAATCGCCGCGCCTTCCGGGCCGATGCGGCTGCGCTCATAGTTGATGCGCTGCACGCAGTAGGTACACTTCTCCATTACGCCCCGGTTGCGCACCGTCACCTGGGGGTTGTGTTGCAGCCAGATGGTAGTGGGTGTGCGCTCGTTGTACTGAAAGAAGTTGAAACGGCGCACCTTGTAGGGGCAGTTGTTGGAACAGTATTTGGTGCCCACGCAGCGGTTATAAATCTGCTGATTTAGGCCGTTGTACTGGTCGTGAATCGTCGCCGCTACCGGGCAGACAATTTCACACGGTGCGGTTTCGCAGTGCATACACGGCACTGGCATGCGGTAGACCCGTGGGTTATCCAGGTCGCCCGCAAAGTAGCGGTCAACCCGAATCCAGTGCATCTCGCGGCTGTTGGCCACTTCTTGTTTGCCCACCACCGGGATGTTGTTTTCGGCCTGGCAGGCGATGGTGCAGGCGTTGCAGCCAATGCATGCGTTCAGGTTGATGGACATAGCCCAGCCGATGGGCGTGGTATAGTCTGGCAAAAGCGACGCGCCCTCGGCACTGTGGTGTTCATCGTGGGCAAAGTCGGGGTTGGCCTGGTATTCGGCGAAGGTCGCTTCGCGCACGATGTTGCGGCCTTCCATGCTCCAGTGTTCCTGGGCCGTTACCACCTGATAACGCTCGCCGGTTTTGTTCAGCTCCAGGCCGGGGCCGCCCCAGGGCACATCGGTGGTGCGCAGCAGGTAGGCGTTCACGCCCGTGCCGTTGCCCACCCGCCCGGCCCGTTCGCGGCCATAGCCCAGGTGCAGCGTCACCGCCTCATCCACCTGCCCCGGCGTGATCCAGATCGGCGCACGAATCGCATTGCCGTTGAAGCGCAGTTCCACCACATCGTCGTTTTGCAGTTCAAGCCGCTCAGCCATGCGCGGACTCACCAGGGCGGCGTTGTCCCAGACAATCTGGGTGATTGGTTTGGGCAGCTCTTGCAGCCAGCTGACGTTGTTGAACTGACCGTCCCAGATGTGGGGGTCGGGCCGTAGAATCAGCTCCAGCCCTTCCGCTGCGGGAGCCGCCGCCAGGTTGGTCAGGGCCTGGTTTTGAATGGTGACGGATTGCGGTGGGGCTGCCGTGCCGCTGATCACGCCCTGGGCCAGCACAATGCGCCAGAACTGCTCAAAATCTTCGGCGGGGCGGGCAGCCTGCCAGTAGCCCCGCACCACATCGTAGGCGTTGGGGCCAGTTTGCCCATTGAGAATGGCCAGAATCTCGTGGGCGTTGTGGCCACCAAACATTGGCTCGATCAGTGGCTGCACCACCGAGACCGTGCCGTCAAAGGCCCGCACGTCGCTCCAGGATTCGAGAAAGTGGGCCTGGGGAATGTGCCAGTTGCTCAGCACGCCGGTTTCGTCGTTGTACAGCCCCAGGTGAACCCGCAACGGCACCTGGGTGTAGGCCTGGGCAAAGTTTAGATCAGCCGGGGCGCTGTAGACCGGGTTGCCGCCGAGCACAACAATCGCCTGCACCTGGCCGTCGCGCATGTCCTGCACCAGCTGGCGCATGTCGGCATGCTGGTCGGCGGGGCGCGGCTCCACCGGCTGGGTGTAGACCACGGTGGTGCCCGCGTTGCCAAGGGCGGCGTTGATGGCGTGGGCCAGCACATGCACGGCGGCTGGTTGTTGTATTCCGGCAATCACAAGGCTTGCGCCACGGTTGGCCCCCAGATCGGCCACCACGGTATTGACCCAGGCCTGCTGTTCGGGCGACAGCTGCGCGGTGTTGGCAACACCCGCCACGCCCAGCCCGGCGGCCACGGCGCGGGCCAGCCCTTCGATCTGGCTGGGGCGCATGGGCAGGCGGTGGTCGGCCATGCTGCCGGTGATGGTGTGTGCGCCTTCAGCCATGTAGAGCCGGTTCATGTCGGTTGCGCCTTCGCTCACCCGGCGGCGGTTGATGAAAAAGCGGGCATAGTTCAGCCCACCAGGGTAGGGCGAGAGAAAATCGTCATCGAGCGACAGAATGATGTTGGCCTGGCTGAAGTCGTAGCGCGTGGCCACGTCGCGACCAAAGGCCGCCCTTGCTCCGGCCCGGCTAGCGTCGCGGCTCACCGGCTCATACTGCACCCAGCGGGCCTCGGGCAAGGCACCCAGCAGCTGCTGCAACTGGCTGGCCAGGGTTGGCGACGTGACGGTGTCGGTCAGAATGCGCAGGCCAGCGCCCTGCGTTGAACGCAACACCTGGATGGAGCCGTTGATGCCTTCCAGAAAATCTTCCCATGTGCTGAAGACGTTGTCGCGCTGCACGCTTTGGGAGCGGTCGGGATCGTAGATTTGCAGCACGGCGGCCTGGGCAAAAATGTCGGTTGCGCCAAGGCTGTCGGGGTGCTGCGGGTTGCCCTCGGCCTTGGTGGGGCGGCCCATGTTGCTGCGCACCACCAGCCCGCGCCCGTAGCCATTGAACGGCATGGCGGTGGCATAAAACACGGGGATACCCTGGATCAAGTCCTCCGGTTGGCGCACATAGGGCACAATCTTTTCCTGGGGCTGGGCCTGTGTGCAGCCGGTGAGTCCGGCCAGCCCTAGCGATGCGCCCATCAGCTTGAGGAAGGTGCGGCGACTCACGGGGTCGGCCAGTTCGTCGGCCTGAG
>JALONX010000258.1 GCA_025454695.1 Chloroflexaceae bacterium | reverse complement strand
CGGGGTGCAGAACGGAACCAGGGCCTCGCCCAGGCGCTGTAGTTCAGCCTCGGGCGTGTCCATCGGCGCGAGCAGGGCTGCCAGGGCCGCCGGGCTTTCGCCTTCGTACTGGCGTGTTTCCCACACCAGCCGCGCTTCGGCCCAAACGCCGATCTGCCAGAGCGCACCCAGCAGGTAGATATGGCTGGGAATATCCATTTCTGTCCACCGTCCACAGCATGCCTCCACTGGGGCGCGGTGGGGCGGGTTCACGCCTGCGGCAGTGACAATCACCAGGGTGCGCCGGGTCGCGGCGACCAGCCGTTCCAGCGCTTCGCGTAGGTCAAGCTGGCGGTAGAGCGACCAGGCCGCCAGCACCACATCATGCGGGGCGACCGTGGCTTGCTGCCAGTCGCTTTCGTGCAGGGCAATGTTGCCCACGCCCTGCGCTTCGGCTTTGTGCCGCAAGCGGGCCAGCATCGCCGCCGATTGATCGAGCGCGGTGATTTGGCGCACATGGTGGGCCAGCGGCAGGGCAAAACGCCCCGTGCCCGCGCCAACATCCAGCAGGGTGTCGTCGGGTTGCAGCAGCGTCTGGAGCAGCGCCAGCGTGTGTGCTGCGCCGTCAGGCCCACTCGCCCGTTCATCATAGCGGGCGGCGTGCTGTTCCCAGAACTCCCGATCTGCCGCCGGGTTGAGCCGGGTAGACGGGCGCTGCTGCTGGTAGGCAGTCCAGGCGGCGATAAAATCAAGGGTTGATGCTGGCATCGGTCACTCCTTCAGGCCATCCGTTTTTCCATCAGCTCCAGGGTGGGCTGGTAGGTGATGCGCAAGCCAAGGTTGCTGATGGTATTGCGGAAGGCATAGGGCGAAACCACGTCGTACAGCACCATCGTGGGCACCTCGTCGGCGGCGAGCTGCTGGAGCTGTTCACACATCGCAAAGCGCTTCTGGTAGTCTCGTTCCAGCACAGCTTCGTCAATCAGTTTGTCGGCGCTCTCATTGCGGTAGCCGCCCTTCTGGGTCACATTGGCCGAGCCTTGTGAATGGAGATGCGGGCGGAAGCGGAAATCGGGGTCGCCATTGGCCCAGCCGAAGCCGTTGGGCAGGCGCAGCTGCCATTCGCCCTTTTCTTGCATGTCGGTCAGCACAGCGGGTTCTACCGCCTGCAACTGCACATCAATCCCAAGTGGGCGTAGCAAGCTTTGCAGATATTCAGGCAATTCACGGGGCGTGCGTGCGCTATTCGGGTCGAAGGGCAGCAGCACCTCAACCCGTTGCCCCTGGAGGGCGGCCTGCGCCAGCTGTTGGGCTCGATCTGGCGCATAGGGCACAATGCCTTTGGGCGAGAACCAGCGCTGCGAAAGAGTCGAGAGAATGCCGGTTGCAGCATTACCAAAGCCAAAAGCCAGGTCTTTGACAATCACCTCACGGTCAATCGCAAAGGCCACTGCCTGCCGCATGCGCAAGTCGTCAAAGGGCGGTTTGCTGCAATTAAAATGAAGCCACTGGGCCAGCGTAATTGGGCCAGCCTGCACGATAATGTCTTCGCGCCCACGCAAGGCGGCTGCCTGGGGCAGGCCCAGCACACCCAGTTCCACCAGTGCTTCCACCTGACCAGACTCAAGCGCGGCCACCCGTGTATTTGCATCAGCGATCTGCTCGAAGCGGAGCGTGTTTACCTTCGCCTTGGTGCCCCAGTAGCCCTCGTTGCGGGCGAGGTTGTACCACTGGTCGCGCTCCCACGCAACTAGTTTGAATGGGCCAGTGGTTGCTGGAATGCCCGCAAAATTGCCTTCGGCGGTGAACGATTTGGGCGAAAACATCGCCGAAAAGAAGTTCGACATGGTAGCTTCCATCATGGGGAAGGGCTTGTTGTGCCGAAACACCACCGTGTACTCATCCGGTGCGCTCACCTCCGCCAGGTCGCCATAGGCCCGTGGCGCATCCATGGTGAAGAAACTACTGCGGCGCGGTGAAATCTGAATATTGCGTTCAATGTTTTTCACCACCGCCGCCCCATTGAAGGGTTCACCGTCGCTAAAGGTCACCCCTTTGCGCAGGCGAAACGTCCACGACAGGTTATCGTCGGCCAGTTCCCACGACTCAGCCAGCACTGGCGTCGGGTTCAAGCGGTCATCCAGCCCCACCAGTGGCTCCCAGCACATCAACGAGCTATGGGTGAACCATGGGTCTTCTTCGCCGAGAATCAGGCTACGCCCCACCCCAAGCGTCACATTGACAGGTTGGTTGGCCAACCCTTCGCTGGCGGCGGGGCCAGCGGTTGCCTCTGGTGGCACGGCGGCTGGCTGCGGTTGGGCGGCGGTACATGCACCAATAAAGCTTGCTCCGGCCCCCAGGGCCAGCAGCTGGAGCAAGCGTCGTCGGCTCATTCGGGCGGTCGTGGCACGAGTTGGCGATGCCATGTCTTTTTCGCTCCTTCGAGTATCCGAACCGGGTTCAAGACGCGATGCAGTGTCGGGTGCGACCGTTCTAGATGCGGCGCAGCGACTGATCGCGCAGCGTTTGTAACGAGTCACCGGCCAGGTTGGCCAGTGCCGAGTAGAGCACAATGCACACGCCCGGTGCCCACATCAGCCAGGGGGCCTGCGCAAAATACGAACGACTTTCGGCCAGCATCACGCCCCAATCGGCGTTGGGCGGTTGCGCCCCCAGGCCCAGAAAACTCAGTGCCGAGACCACCAGCAGCACTTCGGCCAATTCAAGACTCGCCAGCACAAACAGCGGTGTGACGATGTTGGGCAACACATGGCGGAAGAGAATGTGGCTTTGCCGTGCGCCAATAGCGCGGGCTGCTTCCACATAGCTGCTGTTGCGAATGGCCAGGGTTGCCGCCCGCAACAGGCGGGCCTGGCCAGCCCAGGCCGTGCCAATCAGGGCCAGAATCAGCGGCAAGGTGCCTGTGCCGAGCACACCCAGAATCGCCAGCGTGACCAGTAAACCTGGCAACGTTAACAGCATGTCGAGCAGCCCCGACAACGCCACATCGCGTGCGCCTTTGGCATAGCCAGCCACCAGGCCAACCACAAGCGCCAGTGTCATCGAAAGCAATACCGTTGCCAGCCCGATGGCCAAGGTAGCCCGCCCACCGTGCAGCAGGCGCAGCAGCACATCTCGCCCCAGATGGTCGGTGCCGAGCAGGTGCTCCGCATCTGGCGCAGCCAGCCGTTTATCCATGCGAATAGCATTCGGGTCGCTGGTTGCAAACGCGGGCGCGAGCAGCACACCAACAACAAATAGCACCAGCAGACCAGGCCAGACAAAGCCTTCCCAGGGTAGCCGCTGCTGAGCACTCACGCTCGCCCTCCTGCTGTATCAGCCAGGTTAATTCTGGGGTCAAGCGCATGGCAGAACACATCGGCCAGCAGGTTTGCGGCAATAATCGGTAGGCCAATCAGCAGGATGTAGCCACCGATTACCGGCAGATCGCGCCCGGCAACGGCGGTGATAAACACTGACCCCAGGCCCGGCCAGGCGAAGATCGACTCAATAATTACGGCACCAGTAAGCAGTGTGCCAAAGCGCATGCCAATCAGGGTGGTGAGCGGCAGGGCAGCGTTGCGCAAAATGTGGCGCAGCGTGACAAGCCGTGGCGCAAGCCCCTTGGCGTGGGCGGTGCGCACATAATCTTCCCGCAGCACCTCCAGCACCGCACTGCGGGTCAGGCGCAGCATCACCACCATGGAACCGAAGGAAAGTGCCACTGCTGGCATCACGATATGCTGCCACGAACCCTGGCCTGCCACCGGCAACAGTCGCCACTGCACACCCAGAAAGAAGATCAAGCCAATGGCGAGCCAGAATGACGGAATAGCGGCCAGCACGCAGAGTGCAAGACGCACCAGCAGATCGGCCCAGGGCTGGCGGCTGGTGGCCAGCAGCGCCCCCAGGCCAACGCCACCAAGGGTTGCAACTGCAAATGCAACCAACCCTAGCGTGAGTGTGGGCACCACGCGCTCGGCCAGCATGTCGGTAACAGGGCGCTGGGTGAGAAACGAACGGCCAAGATCGCCTTGCAGGGCATTACCAAGCCAACGGAGGTACCGCACAGGCAATGGGTCATCCAGGCCTAGTTCTGCGCGGTAGAAGGCGAGCAGTTCTGGGGTAGCGGGCTGATCGCTCTGTTCAAGCAGAATCAGCGCCGGGTCACCGCGGGCCGATGTGGTGAGTACAAAGACCAGCATCGTCAGACACAGAAGCGTGGGCAGCGCCGCCAGCATGCGAACAAGGATGTAACGAACCAAAGTAGGCCTCTCTCGGCAATGCACACAGTGGCGCGGGAGTGAACGCGAACAGCAAGGCTAAGCGGGGCTGCGGGTGGTGTCGGGCGCTGGCACCAGCCGGGCATGCGCTTCCACCACCTCGCCGTCAATAAAATGCTGCGTCACAATCTGGCTGATGGCTGCTTCATCCAGCCCACCATACCAGACGCCCGCCGGGTAGACCACCAGCACCGGGCCAAGGTTGCATGGGTAGAGGCAGCCCGTTTGGGCTACCAGCACCCGTTCGTCGCCGCCCCGCAGGCCATGCGCCGTCAGGCAGCCCGCCAGGTGGGCCGCGAGCGCTCCTGCGCCCAGGGCGTTGCAGCGCGGCCCCCGGCACAGCAGCACATGCTGCTGGTGCGCCGGGATGTGCGACCAGCCTGCCGGGTCGTGTTCCCAGTTCGTCGGTGGCGACTCACGCAGGTCTGGCGCGGTGCTGGCCTGTGCCACGGCCTGGTTTAGCGCTTCGGCCAGGGCCGGGGTTTCCACCAGGCTCTCGCCCAGCGTCACGGCAACGCTTGTGTGCCCTTCCTGCCAGCGCCTGATCACTTTTGCCAGCCATGTGTGCAAATTTGCGTCGGTGGGCAGGAAGATGGGCAGCACCAGCACCCGTTGCGCACCCGCAGCGGCACACGCGCTCAGCGCTTCCGGTAACGATGGTGCCGCCTGGTCAACCCAGGCTCCCAGCACTAGCAGGGCCGGGTGCCGGGCTTGCACCATGGCCACCATACGGTCGAGCTGGCTCTGGGGCGCGTTGCTGTAACCGCTCCGCGTCAAGACTACCACTGCGAGCTGTTCAATCGTCTGGGGTGTGTTTTTCAGCCTCGTGTTTCCTTTCGTCGTGCTGCCGCCAGCAGTTGAGCAGCCGGGTCAGTTCCAGCCGTCGCTGGCGCAGAACTGCTGTCTGTTCCAGGGCTGGCGGCGCAAAGGCCAGCGGGCCAACCGCCAGCAGTTCCACCTGCCGTTCGGCCTGGTCTATCTGCACATCCAGCCAGTGCAGGGCATCAAGCAAATCACTGTTCATACACAGCTGCCAGATGGCGGCCCCGCTGCCGGGCCTACACCTGGCCCACGTAGAGCGATATTCCCGCCAGCACATGCAGGTCGGGCCGGTTCAAGGCGTAGTGGGGGTCGTTTGGGTCGGTGAGCCGGGCCAGCGTCTGCTGGTCATCGGCGTCGAGCAGCGCCAGCCGTTCCGGGTGGCGCAGTGGTGCCCGCAGCCCTTCCAGCAGGTAGTCGTGTTGCGGCGGGGTAAAGGGCGGCAGCAGCTCCAGCCAGAAGGTGCGGGCACCAACCTGCTGGCAACCCGCATCGCGCAGCACCTGCGTCCAACCCCAGGGGTAGGGTTGCTCCACCGGCGTGGGGTAGCGATGGGCGGTAAACCACTGGTTAAAGGCCACCCGCAACCGATCGTGCAGGCCCGGCCTGCCATGGCCCAGATCGAAGGGCAGCATGCGCAACGGCACCCCCGTTTCGCGCACCACCAGCCGCCCGCCAGGCCGCACCACCCGCCGCAGTTCGCGAGCTGCCGCCACCGGGTCGCCGATGTGGTGGAGCACAAAGCTACACCAGGCCAGCTCAAAACTACCGTCGTCAAAGGGCAGGGCCAGCAGGTCGCCCTCGCGTAGACTCACCGGAGCTGTGCCGTTGTGCGTGTTGGCGGCCACAAACTGGCGGGCCTCGGCCAGCTGCTCGCTGTTCTGATCCAGGCCGGTGACGCTGCCGGAAGGGCCAACCGCCGCTGCAAAGCGGGGTAGCATGCCGCCTGGCCCGCAGCCCGCATCCAGCACATGGCTGCCGGGGGCCAGCGTGAGCCACTCCAGCATCTGCGCATCAACCGACGCGAAGAATTGATCGTGTAGCGTTGCCCCGACCAGGGGCTGTGGTAGGTTTTGTTGCATCGCAGGTTAGTGATTATCGGTAAAAATCAACGAGCGATGGGCTGAAATGCCAGCCATCACCCCATCGGCCACAGCCCACGAGAGATTGTGCATGGGGCGGGCGGCGTCGCCCGCAGCGAACACACCTTGAACCGTGGTTTCCTGAAAGGCATCGGTGGTGATCATGGGGCCAAATGGCCCGGCTTCAAGCGCACAGCCAAGTTGTTCGGCAAATGGCGCAGCCAGCGAGACGGTCGTTGTCACAAACAGGGCGTCGAGTGGTACCACGCGCCCATCAGCAAGCTCAACTGCTGCAACTGTGCGCCCCGGCCCGAGAACCTGCTGCACGGGTGTTTCAATAATCTGCACGCTCCGCCGGGCCAACCTCGCCCGGTCGGTCTCCTTCAGGGTAAGGAAACCATTAGTGAAGAGGGTAACGTGGGCGCTCCAATCGGGAAGCATGGTCGCCTGGTGTAGGGCGCTTTCGCCGGTTGCCAGCACGCCCAGCCTGCGCTCGGCCACCTCGTAGCCGTGGCAGTAGGGGCATTGGGCCACGCCCTCGCCCCAGCGTTCGGCTACCCCCGCCACATCGGGCAGATGGTCAACCACGCCGGTTGCGAGAATCAGCCGCCGGGCCGTGGCAGCCTGCTGGTCGGCCCATGTCACTTGAAAGCCGCCCTCGTGCTGAACCACCGCTGTCACGGTAGCCTGCTCGACGCGGGCCGTTGGATAGTGCAACAGTTGCGTGCGTGCTTCATGGAGAATGGCGGACGGGGCATAGCCGTCGCGGCTAAGAAAGCCGTGGGAATGGCGCGCAAAGCGATTGCGCGGCTGGTTCCCATCCAACACCAGAATGGTGCGCCGCGCCCGCGCCAGTTGCAGCGCAGCAGACAATCCGGCAAAACTCCCGCCAATAATCACGACATCAAACATGTGAGTCCTCACACGGTCAACAATCTTCACACCAGCTAAACACAAACGTTGCTGACCTTGATGCTATGGATGTAGTATTGAGACGATGTATCGTTTTGAAGATGATACATAGTATCATTTATTTTGTCAAACTGTGTGTGGCGAAGTGTTTGAAACAGGAAACACATGAAAGGGTGCGAAAAGCACGAAAGGCGGGAGTCTTGCGCCCCTTCCCGCTCCAAACGTTTGCACCCCGCCGCCAGGGGTTGGGCAATGTCCATATGTCGGTCAAATA
Organism: Chloroflexaceae bacterium; assembly: GCA_025454695.1. Taxonomy (GTDB): domain Bacteria; phylum Chloroflexota; class Chloroflexia; order Chloroflexales; family Chloroflexaceae; genus JALONX01. Next base: position 349 of record JALONX010000258.1, on the reverse strand, counting down.
ACACCCATAATTAACACGAGTTACACGGTCGCTTTTTGAGCGGGAGATTTGGCGGGTTGCAGACCTTCCGAAATGCTTGCTTGTTCCGCTCACTGGGGCGGCGAAGCCGCCCCAGCGAGCGGAACAAGGGGAGTCGTGGGAGCGGCTCTGCCGCTCCCACACCCTCACCGCGTAACTCGTGTAATTAATAATGGCGTTGCTCATGCCCTGACCCCCGGCCAGATGCGCTTGACAGCCCTGCTGCTTGTTGATACGATATATCAGATTAAAAGGGAGGGCTGGCTTATGGAAACAGCTGAAACACAGAATCCTATCCCGTTGACCATTCTGACGGGCTTTCTGGGGGCGG
>JALONX010000257.1 GCA_025454695.1 Chloroflexaceae bacterium | reverse complement strand
CTGGTTGACCGGCTCTGCCCGCCGCCCACCTTCACCCGCTTCCGTTGGCGCGAACTGCTTGTGCTGATCAGTTGGGGGATTGGCTCTGCTCTCCTGGTGGAAATCCTGGGCAGCTGGGGCGGCTGGGCCTACGTGCCCCACTGGTGGAACCCGGCCCTGTTTGCCCTCGGTGGCCCGCCGATCACCTTGCTGCCAGTGGCAACCTGGGCCGTGGCTCCCGTGCTGCTGCACGCCGTGATGACCCAGATCGTCAACGCTCCTCGGCCAGTACGGGGCGTTCCGGTGTAGGCACGGCGATGTAGCTGCGGGGCGGTTGGTCGCGCACGGCCAGCACCGCCCCGGCCCCCAGCATGAGCATGGCGACGAGGCCCCACAGCAGCACGCCGTAGCTACCCAGCGCCGCGACCAGCAGCCCGGCCCCCACCGGCGCCATCGTCTTCGCGCCGCTCAGGGCCAGGTTCTGCGCCCCGGTGATGGTGGGCCCATCACCATCCGGCAGCAGGCCCAGATTTTCCGGGCGGCGGCGCAGCAGCAGGCTGTGGATGGGAATGGTGATGCTCGCGAGGATGGCCGCCAGCACCAGCAGCGTCCACCTCCTCCGGCACGAAGGGCTGCTGCCCAAAGCGGGTCAGGATGACCGCACCAAAGCTGATGAGTGCGGCGACAAGGCTCAGGCTGCCGCCGACCTGAGGCAGGAGTTGGAGCAGCGCCAGTGCTAGCCCAACGAACAGTGTGCCCAGCATCGCCGCCGGGGTTCGCCTGAGTCGCCAGCCCTGCCAGCGGGTCAGGGCCTGGCCCAACGCATCACCGAGAGCAACCAGGCCAACGGCTACTGCTATCCCAACCAGCAGCAGACCCGTCACCACCACCGGGATCAGGATCAAGGTGAAGGCCATGAGCACCAGCAAGGCCACGCCAACCACCCCGGCCAGCAATCCCATCGCCCCCGCCACAATCGGATGGTGAACCATCGCGTCGCCCACATGGGCCAGGGAGCGGGGCAGGTAGCGCACCAACAGCGCGGCCAGCAGCGCCAGCCCCAGGCTTTGCAGCACCAACCAGCCCGGTTGGTTGCCAGGCGCTGGCGCGGGCAGCAACACCCCAGTGTGGGTCGCCCCGTCAATGCTGGCTTCGGGAGCCTGTTCCAACGTTCCACCGCCAACTTCCAGATTACCTTCCACATGAGCGTGGGGGCCAAGGCGGAGCGTGCCATCAAGCAGGGTTACATCGCCACTGATCAGGCCATCTATCACAGCGGTGCCACCCAGCACGAAGAACGGCCCCTGGACCGCGCTGCCCAGGGGAACCACTATCTGGCCGTGCAGCACCACCAGCGCTCCGTAGAGCGTTTCGCCCTCTTGCAAGGTATGACTCCCCTCGCTGATCAAGGTAAGACTGGAGCGCCCATCAGTGCCACAGGCCGAAAGCCCGAGCAGGAGCAGCATCATCAGGAGTAGTCGCCAGTGTCGCATCAGGCTTCTCCTCGCGCATCCTCACCTTCAGCAGCTGCTGAAAACGATGTTTTTAATGCCGCTCGCCAAGTCCGCAACGGCGCAGCGGTATCTCAGGAATGGTTATTGTTTGTACCACCTTGCGAGCTTTGCGCCTTGGCGAGCGGCTGTTCTGGTCGTTGCTGCGTCCGCAGCATAGCCATTCCCAGCACGGCAGTGAAACCGAGCAGGGCCAGGGCCGCCACCACCGCCAGGTGCCGATCTACGGCTACTCCTGCCGCCTGCCACTGCAAGGCCAGGGCCGTACTAAGAAAGGTCGCCGTCCAACCCGACAGAGCTACCCCAATGGCGGTGTTGCGGCTGATGGTACGCGGTGTGGAGATGTCGGCCCAGAGGGCAAAGTTCACCACGGTGTAGAGACTCACCGCCGTGGCGTAGAGCATCGGCATCACCAGGGGTGCGTCACCAGCAGGCAGAATCGTTGCGAGTCGCAGGTCGAGCAGATAGAGCAGTTCGGCCACAGCAAAGACACCAAAAATCCAGCCGAAGAGTTGCCGTTCGTTCAGCGCCGTGTAGAGAATTCCGGCAACCAGGGCCGCAACCGCATGTGTCCCACCGATAAAGGCCCGCACGCCGAACTCGGGCGATTGCCAGGCACCCTCGACAAACAACGGCGTGGCGATCAGCCGCAGGAAGCCTAGACTGTCAATGAAGTAGATGCCAAACATCAGCACAATGAGCCCGGCCAGGCTGCGCCGCATGCGTTCGTGGCCTATGGCGCTGACTTGCACAAAGCGGCCCTGGGCAAAGGCTGGCAGCCTGTGCTGCCGGGCCAGCGCCGCTGTTAGCGGCAGGGGCACAAAGGCCAGCAGGCCCAGCCCCATCACGGCGGGCACCATTAGCGCCAGCATCTGGATGCTGAAGCGCTCGATACGCCAGGGGTAGGCGAAGATGGCAGCGGCGGCATAGGCGAGGGCGGTGATGCCTGCTGCCACATAGCCCCGGTCGCTCGTGGGAATACAATCAACTGTGAGGCTGAAGGTGGCAGGGACACCAACACCCAGGGCGAACGAGGCCACGATAATCCAAGCCAGCAACAGCCCCTCGCTGCGCAGAAAGGGCACCACCACGGTAAGCAGGGTTTGCAGCAGCACCACGGCCCAGGCCAGGCGCAGTTTCACCAGCAGTCGCTGGCTCCAGCCCCGCCGCTGCATCAGCAAGCCAGTTAACAGGGCGATACCACAGGTCAGGATCGCCAGCAGAGCCATGTACCAGGCCACCGCCTGCCCACTCATCCCAATCAGCCGCGTGCCCAGGTCGGGCAGGCCAAGCTGCACCAGCGTCAGGTTGTAGTAGTAGCCCGCCGCCATCATCCCGGTGAACAAACCATAGCCAAACAGGGCGGGCCAGTTGCCGGTTTTGATGTAGGAGAGGAGTCGCATGGTGCTATCTACAGGCAATAAGGCGGGAACAACCCGCTTTCAGGCATCTACGCCAGGGCTGCCAGCCCGGCCAGGGCCACTGCAATCGGTAGCCGCGCCATGGCCAGTTTGCGCCAGGTGGCATCGCCTGCCAGCGCCGTGACCCTGCGCCGTCCACGGGCATTAAAGGTTACCAGTGTGGCTTTGGCCAACCAGCCAATCGGGATAATGATAATCAGCAGCCAGCCAGCCCAGGTTTTCGGGCCGGTGAGAAAGTCGCCCAGGGCAAAGCCGTAGAGGGCCACAATGGTGAGCGAGAGCACCCAGAACCACCAGGGCCGTTGCGCCCCGCCGTAGGTGGCGACCTCCGCCGCTTGAAAGCGCCCACCCAGCATGAACATGGCCAGGCTGGTGCCCAGCACCCCGGCGGCCAGTGCATAGCCAAAGAGTTGTACGAACATAGTATGTTCCTTCAGTACTCCGGCACACGAGCCACGTCCCACAGCAGGCGGTCGTCGGTGACGAGGTAGACGCGGTCAATCGCCGGGCGATAGAGAAAGAAGCCCTTGCTGAAGCGACGATAACCGCCCGCCTCGCCCTGCTCCGGCGCTAGTGCCCAGCCCAGCTGCGCCCGCACCTCGGCGTTGGTGGCCCAGAGGTAGCCAAAGCCCCGCACCGGGGCATAGCGCCCTGGTGGCGGCTCGTCTACCACGCCGGTTGGCTGGCCTTCACGCCACTCATCGGCGAAGCGCTGCCAGACCGCAGGCTGATTGCCTGGTGCAGGCGTGATCACAAAAATCTCCGGGAAGCCCAGGGCATCACCACCAAACTGCCGAATCCACAGCATCATGCCGCCCTCGAACTGCTGAAAGGCCAGGGGCACGGGCCGCAGCCCGAAGCGATCATTGCCCACCAGCTCGCGCCCGGCCCCGCCAGGGCAGCCGATGATGGTGCGATAGGCATAGGCCGTCGGCTCGAAGCGCGGCTCCAGTGGCACGCACGAGTCGGTCGCGGCGACGTTCACGCCCAGCCGACCCAACAGGATTTCGTAGCGTGTGCCAGCAAATTCAGGGTGAAGCTCCATGCGCCGTCGCTCGAAGTACTGGACGGTGTAGGAGCGGCCCTCGATCTCCTCCGTGAAGCGCTCGGTGATGGGGTAGCCAAAGCGCTCCAGGCCGCCCTGGGTACGCCAGTAGCTCAGAAACGGCTCACACACCTGGTGGCCCGTCACAGCAAAATAGAAACAGCCCGGTTCTGCCACTGAAACGGTGGGAAAGGTTTGCCAGGGCCGCCCTTGCAGCTCCAGCCAGCGTGTACCCAGCCGCCCCGCCGTCACCGTGCCGTCGTGCTGGATTTCCAGCCGGTCACGCTCGAACCACTGCACCTTGAGCGTGCGCCCCTCCGCCGTTTGCAGCACCAGTGAACTGGTGGGGATGCCAAACGTGGCCAATCCACCATTACGTTCCCAGTAGCTGCGAATGGGATCACCCATGCAGATGCCGGTTTCGGGAAAGCAACGCTCGGCTGGTGTTGCAGCAGCCGGGAGAGTCTGCCAGGGCATCAGCAGGAGCGCGGTGAGCAGAAGTGTAAAGAGTTTCATGATTTCACCGTATTAGTCTGTACACAACGTCTGCTCCCATGCAGGCTCGTTGTCACCCCAACCACAGGGAGGGGTCTTTATTGCAATGCAGATTCCTCCCTGCGGTCGGCATGACAGCGTGGTGCATTGCGTGCAAAAAGACGTTGTTGTCAGTGTACTTATTGTGAACACAGCATACATCTGTCAAATTCACGGCCCCTTCGCCGCCAGCGACGTGTCCACCGGCACGTTATAAACCATCTGCTCGACGTTGAAGGTGGCCCAGGGCCGCTCGCCAAACCACACGGCGTTGACCCACAGGGTTTTCGTCGTGTCGGTGGACTGTTTGTATTTCATCGCCTCAACATACTGGAGCTTGCCAGTTGCTTCGTCAAAACGCACCACCAGCCGTTCTTGCTCGTTGCCAACTGGCACGACGAGCAGTGCCATGGTGGCATCAAGCGGCTCCCAGCGCACCTGTGGGTCGGTCAGCAGCATGGCGGGCAGCCAGGTGACCCATTCAGCCCACATGCGCAGGGCCGCGCTGTGGTCAATCTTTGGCTTGCCCGCTTCCACCCCAAAGGGCAACTCCTGGCGGAATTTTCCGTTGACGAAGTGTTCGTTGACCCGCATAACCGGCGCACCAAAGATGGTCAGTTCAAAGTAGGAACGAAAGTGCCGTCTGGCTTCGTAGATGAAGCGGAAGCGCATAGGAAAGTTGATGACACTCAGGCGCAACCTACCCCGCCCGCTCAACACCGCCGAACGAATCACCGGCACCTGCTCGCCGTAGGTCTGGCGGTAGAAACGCGCCACTGGCGCGGGTAAACTTGCTGGTAGGGCAATGGTGTCAGGGGTGGCAGATTGCCCAGGGGCGGCGAAGGGGGCAGGCCGCACCCGCAACCCTGCCCAACCCCAGCTACCCAACCCGGCCACAATACCGCCAGCGATGTGCAATGCTTTATTCATCGTTAACCTCGCCTTACGCTACTCCACCCGGTAGCCGCCCTGAGCCTCATCGCGGCAGACATGCACCAGCGGGCCATATGAACTACCGTCAGCGCTCAACGGCAGCAGCGAGAGGCAGAGCGGCGTCTCTGAGTCTACGGCTACAGCCAGGGCAGCGGGTGGCCCACCATTGCTGAAGCGGTAGAGCATGGTCAGCCCCTGGCCCGGCTGCTCGGCAACAATCTCCAGCAGGCCAGCATTCAGCGTGGTGACGGGTTGACCCTCTGCACGAGGCTGACGCACTGCCACCTGCTCGGCCACCACTACTGGACGCCCCTCGAACGGACTCAGGGCCGCCTCCGCTGGCGTGACAAAGGCGGGGCGGTAGGCGCTGATTGCAGCATTGCCTTCACCCAGCGGCTCATCGCTGGCCAGAAAGAGCCATGTCCAGTCAAACAGGTTCTCCAGCCGTTCATCAGCCGGTGGCCCGGCTGCACCGGGCATCGCCAGGCGGTAGCCACCCTCAGCCCAGTTCCAGTAGAACCCGGCTCCCTGCCCATAAGCATCGCCGCTCGCTTCTAGCGGAATGACACCGACCACAATGCCTCGTGGATCGTGTACCGCCAGCAGAAAAGCAGCGACCGACCGCCCACCAGCGGGGTTGCCACCCCAGGAGAGCAACTCCTGCCCGGCGGCAGTCACCGCTGTCGGGCTGATGGTCAGCAGCATCTGAGATGAACCGTCTGCTGCGGCCTGTACCACCACCACCTCGCTGGTGACATAGTTGTACCCAGCATAGGCCGGGCCAGTGAGTTGCGGCACGACATCGGTAGGACGGTAGGCAATCAACTCCTCCATTCCATCGCCGCTGAAATCGCCCCTGGCAGCCACCGTCCATTCTGGCCCGAGCAGACCACTGCTATGCGGCGTTACCGGCGGCACAACCGGAGTCGGCGGTACCGACGTTGGCAGAACTGTCGGCGGCATGGGCGTCGCCGAGGATTGTGGCAGCGTTGTCGTCGGCGGCAGCGTCGTTGGCGGGTTGTTACTGACTGACGGGTTCTGCCCGCACGCAGCCAGGGTCAAGGCCAGCAGCAGGGCCAGCCCCACCCGACCAAAGTATTTATAGCGAGAAACCATAGCAAAGCCTCCGCGTTCTCCGCGCCCTCCACGACAACATTTCAGGCTAGCCTCCCACCCGTTGGCCTAGTAGCGGGCGACGGAGATGGTTGTCTCAGGTTTCATCATAAGGAGTTACGAGGGTCGAGTTACCCTTCGACAAGCTCAGGGCAGGCGAGTTGCGAGTTGCCGGAGAACCGTCAATCCACAATTTAACATCGTCCATGGCTTGCTTCTTCAGGATACACCAGCACTGGCGGGCGGGCATTACGCATGTGGCGAGCTACAGTCTGGCCAGGGAGCCAGGTTCTCGCCTGGCCAGGAGGCGGGGGAATGGGAGCGACCAGAGGTGTAGCATGATCGTGAGGCGAGTTCCAGCGCCGCAACCCGCCGGAACAGAGCGACGCGCCCCAGCAGTGCAGCATGCGAGCGCGTCGCTTACGCCAACTCCGCTGCTTTTCACACAGGTAAATTTTCAGCCACCCGATCTAGCAATTGCTCCACTAGCTGGCGCTCGGTCGCCGAAGCGCAAAAGCCGATGGCGAGGGTCATCACACCACGAAACGTGCTGACGGTAATCAGCAGCCCCGGCGGGTAGGATACCGGGCCGAGGCCGTAGGCATCTACAACCCTTACTTCGCCGAAATCCACCAGCTGCTCGTCAATAACACCAACATTGGATAGAAAGGGCTTGGTGCTGCTGGTTGGCGGGAGGTGCCGCACCAGCTGTTCAAGCCAGCTCCGCATCAGGGCCGCGCCGGGCCAGGCCAGCAGTTCCGCCATTGCTGCAAAAGTCAGGCCCCGTGGTGAAGATTTGATCGCCTGCATGGCCTGGTGAACCTGCCCCAGGATGTCCGTAAAGGTTGCCCCTGACTGGCGCACAATCGCTACGTCGGTGCTGTTGGAAAGATTGCACACCGGCAGGTGCTGGCCCGGCGGCAGGTAGCGGCGCAGGTCAATCGGCACGCCCACGGTGAGCGGGTGACCAGTTGGCGCACCCAGGGTTGCAAACAGGGCTTCGTAGAGGGCAGCCAGAAGCAGGTCGTTGACCCGCATGCCGTGGGTGTGGCCCCAGGCCCGTAGCGCCGCCACCCGCTCGGCGTCGAGCCGCCACAGGGCGAAGGTGGGGCCAGAACGGTCAGCACTCCTCGCAATCGGCCCCCAGCCCGCCGCCCGCACGGCACCC
>JALONX010000256.1 GCA_025454695.1 Chloroflexaceae bacterium | reverse complement strand
GTGTGGGCCCACACGCGGACTAAAGTCCGCACTACGCATGGTGAATGACGAGATGCTAACTTCGACCCTCGTCTAAGCGGTTTTTTGGGAAGCGATGGTGGGCTTCTGGGCGCGAACTTCGTTGTTGATGGGCTTAATGCCGCGCACGCTGAAGAAAAGAAACAGCAGCGTGAGCAGAAGACTCATCACGGCGTAGGCGACCCAGGGCATGGGCAAAATCCATTCGATGTTCGAGCTAATGGGCCAGCTGAAGTAGAAGGGGTTGCTACCAGTTGAAAGCAGCCCGGCGGTGGCACCGAGGGCGATAAAGGGGTGCAGGCAGAGCAGCGTGCCCAAAACAAAGACATAAACGTAGGCGTTGGTGTCGTCGGGGCTCCCCAGCATGGTGCCCGCAATCACAAAAATAAAGGGGATGCCGAGCAGGGTGATAATCACCGTGCCCTGCGCCATCACGGTTGCGCCCAGGGTGGTGCGCATCACCGTAGACCAGAACAGGCCCACGGTGGCATAGAGCACTGCCGTCACGGCCAGGCCCACAATCCCCAGGGCCATTTCGGTGCCGCTGACGCCGCCAAACAGAAACGACAACCCGGCCAGGGGCAGCACCGCCATAATCAGCAGCATGGCAAAGGCCAGCGCCGCCGCCAGTTTGCCTAGCACAATCTGCAATGGCGAGAGCAGCGTGGTAAGCAGCAGATCGTAGCTTTCCCGTTCCTTTTCGCCCACCACGCTGCCCGCCGTGAGCGAGGGCGTGATGATGCAGACCTGCACTAGCGCCGCCGTCATCACGGTGAGGAAAATAAAGCGGCCAATCGTCGGCCCGGCTTCAAGGTCGGTGGGGCCTGCGCCGAAACTGCTGGTGATGGCCAGGTAGATCAGCAAGGTGATGATGCCCGTCAGGGTGAGGTAGAGCGTGAGGATAACGGCGGCCCGGGCACCCCGAATACGTCGCCGCAACTCCTTTGATAGCACCGGGTTGGTAAAAAAGTTCATGCTGTGCCCCCAGATTTTACCGCGGAGATCGCGGAGGACGCAGAGAATGCAGAAGAAGATTACTGCATGTTGCTACAACTACCTTCAATAATCGTAAATCGTAACGTGCAAATCGTCAATTAACGCGCGATGACATCAGCCAGAAAGGCGCGCATGTAGTCGTTCACCAGGTCAGGCCGATCCTGCTGTACCCAGTGAGATGCATCAGGGATGCGGTGGAGGGTGTAGTTGGGCACGTATTGTTCTGTTCCGTTGGTGGTTTCCACCGCCAGGGCGGTGTCTTTTTCGCCCCAGATGTGCAGCGTTGGCATGGGCACATGAAAGTTCACATCGCGGAACAGGCCCCGCCCACCCGTGCGCCCGACCGCCCGATACCAGTTCAGCGCCGCTGTGAGTGCCCCTGGCTTGCTAATGGCGTCTTTGTAGGCGGCTATGTCCTCATCGGTAAAACGTTCTTTGTGTACCGCTGTGCCACGAATGGCCAGTTCAATCGCGGCGTAGTCGTTGGCACTGAGGACGGCTTCTGGCAGAAAGGGCAGTTGGAACATGCCCGCATACCAACTCTGTGCCCGCTGACGCGGATTGGTGCGCAGCTCGCGGGCGAAGCAGGCCGGGTGCGGGATGTTCAAGGCCATCAGCCGGGCCACCCGGTGCGGAAAGGTCATCGCCGTGACCCAGGCCACCATGCCGCCCCAGTCGTGCCCTGACAGGTAGGCCTGCTGAAAGCCGAGCTTCTCAATCAACTCGACCACGTCTTGCACCAGCACATCAATTTCGTAGCCCCAGGTGGGCTTATCGGTCTCGTTGTAGCCCCGTAGGTCGGGCGCAACCACCGTGAAGTGGGGGCTAAACGCGGCGATCTGGTGCCGCCAACTATACCAGAACTCCGGGAAACCATGCAGCAGCAGCAGCAGAGGGCCGCTGCCCGCGCTGACATAGTGCATCCGAATGCCGTTCACACTGATGTACGAGTGTTGCATGTCAAGTTATGAGTTACGAGTTATGAGTTACGAGTTGATCCTGCGTGCTGCGTAGTGCGTGAAACGTACTGCGTACTGCGTACTGCGTAATGTTTAACCTGTGAAAGAAATCGTCAATCGCTAATCGCTAATCGCCAATCGCCAAAAGCGCTTCGCGCCGCCCTTACGGGCAACGCCAATCGTCAATCGTCAATCGCCAATCCGCCTGCCCTGAGCTTGTCGAAGGGTCAATCGCCAATCGCCAATCGTCAATCGTCAATCGTCAATCGTCAATCGTCTGGTCTTCCGTCACGAGTGGCAGCGGGTTGCGGGCGAAGGCGTAGGCTTCCACCACCCGCCCGCCAATCAGGTGTTCCTGAATAATCTGCTCTAGCACGGCAGGTGAGCAAGAATGGTACCAGACTCCTTCGGGATAGACCACTGCTATCGGCCCATGGGCACAGATGCGCAGGCAGTTGGCCTTGGTGCGGAAAACGCCGCCGTTGGCCATGGAAAGGCCGAGCTGTTTCAATCGGTCTTTGAGATATTTCCAGGCCTCGTGCCCAGCTTCAAGCGAACAGCATTTGGCCTCGCTCTGGTCGGCACAGAGAAAGATATGGCGGGTGTAGCTGCCAACGCCATACTGTCTGGCCAGCTTCTGAAGCTCTTCTTGTTGTTCAACCTTGTTTGTCATAAGTGGTAGATAGAACCAGGAGCCGTAACCTCCTGGTCAGTTTCTTTCAAACTCGAAAACCAGATGTTGTGCATGTGCGCCATTACAGTATAGCAGCACTTTCGCCTCCAGGAGATTGCCATTCGCCCCACTTGCGCATGCAAAAATGCGGGGCACACCAGGTGGTAGCACCAGGGCACGTGGTGGCAATACTGCCACGTGTTTCTGTAGCCAATGGGGTAGCCGAAGGCCAATGCAGGTGTTATAATTTAGCAATGGAACTATAACAGCAAATTGGTGTAGGAGATACATGGCATGACAACCGACGCAGTGGCAATCGCTGTGCGTGATAGCGCCTTCGCCAGCATGTTCCGCAGCGGCGAAAAGGTCTGGCTGGTGCATGAAGCGCGCCTGCCCGCCGATGAGGGCTGGCTGCTTGAGTTTGTGCGGCTGGGGCCGCAGGGCCGCTGGATGCGGCAGCGCTACCGCTACGACGCGGTGGCGGGTGTGGTGCATTTTCGGGGCGAAACGCCCGTGGCCGATGAGGAACTGCCCGCTCTGCGCCGCAACGGCAGGCGGGTGGAATTACCATAGAACCAGTTTGCAGCTACCAGTTGGCAGTTTGCAGTTAGCACATAGACAAGTACATTGCAGAACTCGCAACTCGTAACTCGTCATTCGTAACTCGTCATTTGAGGTACACATATGTCTCCACAACCAGTTGAAGTTTCTACCCAGGTGCAACAGCCCCTGAACCGACGGCTGATTGTCGCCGCAGTGGTGGGTGCGTTGCTGGTGGGCCTGCTCGCCCTGCTGAGCCTGCGCAGTGAGTCTGTGCTTGGCGATGGGCGCAGCGTGCTGGTGCTGGCGATCCCAGCTTTTCTGGCCGGGGTGCTGAGCTTTCTTTCGCCATGCACCCTGCCCATCTTGCCCGCCTATTTTGCGTTCACTTTTCAGGCCCAGCGCCAGAATGTGGTAGCGATGAGCCTGGCCTTTTTTATGGGCCTGGCCACCTCGCTGAGCGTGTTGTTTGCCACCGCCACCGCCCTCAGCGGTCTGGTGTTCGATAACCGCGCTGCGCTGACCTTCTGGGGCGGGGTGATTGTGATTATCTTCGGCCTGATGGGCATCCTGGGCAAAGGGTTTGCCGGGCCACAACTGATGGATCGGCCCGTGGCCAGCTTTGCTGGCTCCTACATCTACGGGGCCACCTTTGCTCTGGGCATGACACCGTGTGTCGGCCCGATTCTGGCGGCGCTGCTGGCATTGCTGGCGGCCACCACCGGCGTGGCGATTGTGCAAGGCGTGGTACTGGCTTTTATCTATGCCCTGGGCCTGGGCCTGCCGCTGATGCTGCTGGCAACCTTTTTCCAGCGCCTCGGCAATGGTTCGCGCTTCTGGCGCTTCATCAAAGGTCGCGGCTTCGAGGTGAAGGTTGCCGGGCGCACGCTCTATCTCCATAGCACCAGCATGATCAGCGGGGCGCTGATGGTGATAATGGGGCTGCTGCTGGCCACCGGGCGGCTGGAGGCGATCTCGCAACTCAGCAGCAGCGGCCCGCTGGCCCAGTGGTGGGTGAGCCTGGAAAGTAGCATCGGGGCGCTCTTCGGCATCCGGTAATGGTCTCACCGCGGAGAGCGCGGAGGACGCAGAGGTAGTTATGAGTTTCCAGCTTTGCGTGAAACGTGAAGCGTAATGTGTAATGCGTAATCTCCTATCTCCAATCTCCAAGTACATAGGACACAGGACACAGCATGGCACAGGATGAACCGATACGTGCAGCGGGCGGTGTGGTCTACTGTCTGGTTGATGGGATGGCGCACATTCTGCTGATCCAGGACAAGTATGGTGTCTGGACGCTGCCGAAAGGCCACCTGGAGCCAGGTGAAACCGAAGAATGCGCGGCGACACGGGAGATCGCTGAAGAAACGGGCATCTGCTGCACGCTGGTGAGTCTGATCCAGCGGGTGCAATATCCAGTTTACAAAAAATCGGCCTGGCGCGACAAGCAGGTGGCCTACTTTCTGGCCCAGGCCGAGCATGTGGAGCCGTCGCCCCAGGCTGACGAGGGCATTAACGCCGCCCGCTGGTTTGCCGCCAACGAAGCGGTGCAAATGCCAGAATATGCCCAGGTGCGCGACGTGGTACGGCGGGGGCTGGCGCTGCTTACCCACGAACCGCAGTCATAATTGTTCCGTTTTCGGCTTGCCAGCGCTGCGTATTCCGGCTATAATGCTTTCGGGCCGGTAGCTCAGCGGTAGAGCACCTGACTTTTAATCAGAGGGTCGTGGGTTCGATCCCCACCCGGCTCACCACCTGGTTTGAGTAAACTCCACAAGCGCCCCTGTGACCACATGGCACAGGGGCGCTTTTTCGTGCTGAAGAAGTTGCTTAGCTGCGGTAGACCGAGACATGGGCGGTGCTGTGCGCGTCGAAGGGGCTGCGCTGCCAGTTGGCGTAGCGGTTCACCAGACGCAGGCCTGCGATGCGGGCCATCAAGTCCATTTCGCCGGGGGTGATCAGGCGGCAGATAATCGGCGACAGGCTGATGCCGCCAGCGCTGAGGCGGACGTGGTTTTCTTCCAGTAGTTGGGTGACGGGGTTGTAGCGGGCCACATCTAGCACAACCGTGTCGCTGGCCACATGTTCCGCGTGGACATAGTCCGGTTTGCCGGGGGCGATCCAGGCGTGGGGCAGGGTGGTTTCTACCACAAAATGCCCATCGGCGCTGAGGTGGCGGGTGGCGTTCTCGAAGCAGCGTACCTGGTCATCGGCGGTGAGGAGATTAAAGATGGTGTTAAACACCAGATAGACCAGCCCGTAGCGCTGGCCGGTGCTGGCAATGCTCATGTCGCCGATGGTGACGTTGAACTGGTCGCCTCCTGGTTTGGCCCGCAACCGCGCCACCATGTGGGGCGAAAGTTCGATCCCGTCCACCTGCACACCCCTGGCGGCCAGCGGCAGGGCGATGCGGCCCGTGCCAAGGGCAAACTCCAGCGCCCACTGCCCCTGGGCCAGCTCCGCCAGAAACGCCGCTGCCGCCTCCTCATCGCCACGGGGCTGCTCGTCGTAGCGTGCGGCGACATCAGGGCCGAAGAAGTTTTGCGTCACCCTATCCTCCTCCAGCAGCTCCACGGTGCTACTGAGTTACAACCTCACTTCCCAAACGCCCACGCCAGCGCAGCGGGCAACTCTTCTTGCCACATCAGGTAGTCGTGCCCGCACACACGCTCCCGAAACAGACTCGTGAAGCGCCGCCGCCACAGCTTCTGGGCGAACTGGCGGGTGTTGCGATGAAACCCCTCCTCCAGCGTGCCTGCCAGGAAGTAGAAGCGTGCCCGAGGACGGGACAGAAGGCCTGGCAGTGGCGGCGACACACCCATCGAAAAGGCTAGCACATGGCCAAAATGTTGGGGGTACATGATGCCAGCGGCGGCGGCGAAAACGGCACCATTGGAAAAGCCAAACACGGCGCACTGTTCCCGTTCGTGGGCAATGCCAAAGGTGGTTTCAGCCCAGGCCCGCACTTCATGCACAAAAAACTGGGCGTGAGCGGCGTAGCGTTGCGCATTGCGGTCGGGGATGTACTCCTGTGCCCGCAGGTCTTCTTCAGAGGAAGCGAAGGGGCCAGCCGCGCTTTGCACGCCAATCAGCGTCATTGGGGGCAGTTTGCCGCTTAGGATGAGTGGTTCCACACTATGGGCTGGACATTGGCCATCGGCCATGTACACAACCCGCTGGATCGTCGTTGTATTGGCACCTGGCGGCTGGTAGACGATCAGCTCCCGCTCTTCCAGAAGCGCCGGGCTAAAGATGCGATGGAAGCTGAGTTGCCCTTTAAGCTCATTCGGGTCAACAAATGCGAGCGGCGGCGGCGCTTCTGGCCCGCGCCACACGCTGGATGTGTGACCCTGCCGCTCTAACGCCCCACCTTGTTGTACGAGGAAGCTGTAACTGACTACTGCTTTGGCCGCGTCCCGAATGGCGACCGTCAGCACCCACACATCACTGTCTGCGAGTCGTTCAAGCGGTTCTTGAATGCCACCACCCAGAAGAACCTTCTGCGCGTCGCCACGGTAGACAAAGGTTAACTGGTTTCCTTCAACCAGCAGCGTGCGATCCGCGTCAGCAAGGTGCGCCCGCAGCTCTGCTGCCGTCCAGGGGCAGGGCTGCACGCTCATCGTTTTCCGGGCTGATGTCGTTCCCACAGCGCCCCTCCACGGTTCTCGGCTCCCTTCGGCTGCGCTCAGGGCAGGCCTGGTTCTCAGTTCTGCCAATCTGCAATCTGCAATCTACAATCTGCAACTACCCCACTGTCACGCCATCCGCGCCGAGCATGTCTTGCAGCTCGTTCAGCAAATCGGGCGAGATGTTGATGGTGTGCTGGGGCCGCAGCACCACAATGCCGATGCCATTGGGCAGGTAGATCGTCACCTCGTCGGGGCCGCTGCTGGTGCGTAAGAGCTGGTCAACCTCCTGCATGCGGCGCACGTCGGCATCGTAGTTGTCGCTGCGGTTGAGGTAGAGCCGCAACTGCCGCCCGACCGGCGGGGGCGGCGGTGCGTTGTGGCCATTGCCGTTCCCATTGCCGTGGTGCCCATTGCCGTTGTGGCCATTGCCGTTGCTGTTGCCATTGACCTTGACGCGGGCCTTGATCACGCTCACCGGGTCGGTAGATGGCGGCAGCACTTTGGTAGCAGGCGGGGCCGCTGGGGCGGGCGGCGCGGCCTGCGACGGGGCAGACTCAGCCGGGTGGGGCGGGCGCTCGGCGATCATCCCGTGGGTTGCCGGGGCGCTCTGTTCATAGACCAGGGGCGGCGCGGTTTCCGGGTTCGCCTCGGTGAGTCCTTCCAAATCCATGGCCAGCGGTGGCTCCTCGGTGCGGGCCAGCACCGGGCGCACCGCTTCCAGCGGTTGGGCCGTTTCCAGCATCAGTTGCAGGGAGTCGTCGCGGCGGCCCCGGTCAACTTTGGCGGTGATGTAGAGAATGGCGTCGTCCACCAGGGCTTCGCGGGCCTTTTCGTAGGCTTTGGGGAAGGCCACAATCTCAATCGTGGACTCGATATCCTCCAGTGTCGCCACCAGCATGCTGTCGCCTTTTTTGGTGGTCAGGCGGCGGCAACCCGA
>JALONX010000005.1 GCA_025454695.1 Chloroflexaceae bacterium | reverse complement strand
CAGTGGAGTACCTGGTTCTGGTCTAAGTGTTGTTGGTTCTTCACTGGCCGTTTCTTGAGTGCTGGTAGTAAGTTGAGGCTCATCATCTTTGATGGTTGTAAGTGACTCGGTCACATCACTGCCAAGGGTTGTCAGATGCTCACCCTTTATTTTCTCCGTTGTGGCTGGCTTGGGCTTCTTTCGTTGATCAAGTACCCTCAACTCCAGATCCCCAGACGCATCCACCGTAGTCTGGTCACTCACATCACTGCTCACCGGTGTGTATCCGTCGCTTGGCCCAGTCACCTCTGCCGGCCTTGATGTGTCTGGCGCGTCCGTTGCGCCTTCAGGACTGGACGTGATTAATTCATCAACTCTGTCATCAGTCTCATCATCTGCTTTGCCGCTATCTGCCACATCTGTGCTTTTCTCAGGCAGTGTTGTGAACAGCGGGGTGCCTGTGGTGGACGTTGCCACAGGGTCAGGCACCGCGGTGCTTTCACGCTCTTCCGCAAGGTCCAGTGACGTAGTCAAAGCTGTCTCATCATCTAGCACCAATCACAAAATAATAATTGAATCACATTAACACCTATTAGAACTGAGATACATCTTGGGAAAATCTCAAAACACAAAAATCTACTTGTAACGGTCAACACTCACTTTTAAATCCCTATACTCCCAAGTTCGTCAATATAATTGCGTTTGCTCATTGATTCTCACACCTCACCAGTGACGCCTAGAGCTCACTTGTGACACTGAAATCTCAATTCAACCATGGAATTACAAACTTCCCACTTTTGGTGATTTCTAATTAGTCACAAGTCAAGAGTTGGTACTTGCGAAGCAAATAATTGAGTCTGTCCTATAATCATATATGTAGTCTGTGTACTCACCAGCACAAATGTATCTCGAAGGACAGCACTCATTCTGCAAATGAGGAACAGCAGTGCAGTTGGCGACGTTGTCAAGCATCGTCGGGCAGTCCTGCTTCCCGCACGTCATCTGACCCATCAAACAGTAGCAGTGGTCGCACGGGTCGTCACACGGAATCAGCGACCCCTCCGAGTAAAACTTCCCGTCGTGAACGCACCCTTCTTTGACCGTTTCTGATAACCCTGGCAGAAGCGTCGTCGTAGGCGGTTCCGTTACGCGTTTTTCTGGGAAGACAAAAAAAAATCAAAAGCCGTTGCGTGAAAATAGAGAAGAGGACGGTGAGGCAGATGAGGCACCGGGATATGCGTAGGCGATCAAGGTCATGTAATTGGCAGAATCCGGTTCGGGAAGTCGTCTGGGGAGTATGGGATAATGAGGCTCACCGCAAGGCGCAGGAGAGTGGAATATGAGCTAGTGACCACAGACAGCAACACTATTTTTTTTCTCCTCTTCTCCTTTGAAGCTGCACTGAACCAGCAGATCATCTCCATTCTAAAACCTTGCACTCCATGCGTCATTTTATCAAGTGATTTATCAAAAGATTTCAACATTTTCTTCTTCATTTCTTATCCACCATGCTATAACATGTTCAATCCACGACTGTGTGAAAGAATGGATATGGCATGCTTGACAATAGTTTTGGATTCTCTTTGGTTATCGGAGGAATTTTTTGAAATTTTGTGATTGCCTGATATTTATGCACACGCTAACATTAAGTGTTGGATTATGTTGTAAATATTGTAAAATTGTCGATGATTCATCAATTGAGAAAATTGTCGATGAAAAGGTTCTTCGACAGAATCGACCGAGTGCGCTGATGTTTTCAACGCATTTGATCCCTATCACCTTCCCTGTGTTTTGACTACACAGGCGTTTACGTGGTGTCAAACGCAGAATATCCTTGCAGGCAACTTTTTTTTTGTTTGCGCGGTTTGGAATCCTATGAGGGATTTTTTTTCTTCTTTTGGGTCAGCCATTGATTCCGTTTGTGCATGGAAATTATTGCAATTGTGCTGAATGGTGAGTTGCGGTTAAAAAATGGAGTTGTGCACTTATGAACTTCAAAATATTAAAAAAGAACTCCAGCAATGCCTCACAAGTGGCATCAGGTTGGAATCAACCAATATAACTTGAGAAGAACGTTTCAGGTGGTGTACTTCAGGTTTTCCAAGTGCAAAAACAAACATTTTCTAATTTAAGGGCGCACAAACACATTTTTGACTTGCACAAATAACTATTACGCGGTTTCAACACACCAATTATGCGCCCAATGTTGCACGAGTAATCAAAACACGGGGTTTTTCCTTTATCCTTGCATGTGACTATTTTGACCGAGGTTCGAGTGTTAGAATGATGAAATGTACAATACATCTGTTTTCGTTTTGGTCAACCTTGCATGGCCGTACCAGGGCCAGCATAAAGAAGCAATGAGAATGTTGTTTCCCCCTCCTTCCCTCTTCGTTATTGCTAGACGTTTGCTTTGTTGTTGATCACCATTCAAGTACGGGGGTTTTGAGCAACAATTTCAATTCTGTTTGAGTTCAAGGCTAAACTCGCGATCAGGGTTTTTGCGATGGTCAATGCTGCAAAAATTAAGAGAGTTTTCAGGACCGTTCCTACTCTTGAACAAAGAAAGTCAATAAGATTAAAACTTGACAACAAATTATGAACAAAGTTTTTTTTGAAATTAAATTTTAGATTGTATTAGAGGCACTCATCAAAGCACTATTCAAATAATAGAAAGGGAGCTATTGGTTAAATATAATGCAATATATTTTATGAGTAGTCAAAGAACAGAACATATAACAATTTTCAGATACGGCCAGCAAGCAAATGTTAGGGTGCCTGCTGGTAGCGTGAGACATATGCGGATGAGTAAAAATGCGTTTAAGGTGTGAGACTTACCACAGTTGTAACTGACGGGACAGCAAACGCCGGGAACGTAGACAGGCTCGCAACCATCAACAGACAGAACGCACTCCTGCTTGACGCAAGCCTCCTGGTTCCGTATGCAGTAGCAAAGGTCGCAGGGGTCAGTAGTTCCCGACGGGACCCTGGCGCCGTCTGGGTAGTGCCGGCCTTCGATTTGACAGCCGTGAAGGCCCAGGTCGGTGTCGAAGCCACTGTGAGGGCCAGGTGTCGTGGACGTCGTGGTAGTCGTTGTTGTCGTGTTTTCTGGTGCTGGTGGCAACCCCATCAGCATATTCATTATCGGCACTGGAACTGGAAGACAAGTAACAACCAATGTTCAATCTTTCTTTCTTTTTTCTAATTGAATTCTGCTTTTTCCACTACATGTTTTATAAACAATGCTCTTAACCCTTCAACACAAATAAATACTGCTACCTCATGAGATTACACTGGACTTCTTGACAATGAACAAAATAAAAGCCATTACAAAAATATTGAGTAAACTACTTTTACTTTCCATAACATTACTTCATCAGCTTCTTTAATTTTTTTCCTTATAATACAGATTTGGTTAACCAAACTACAAAAAGTTTTAGCTCTATTACAAACACAACTTAGCCTTTCAAACAGTTGATATAGCTCATAACAAAGCTGAACTGTTCCTGGTAAAACCGTACCACGATACTTTACGGCGAGGTACGGTAGGGTACGGTAAAATGCTTGCAAGCCACGGTAAAAAATAAGTACCTTACTTTACCTTAAACTACCGTTTTTAACATAACTGTATAGTCACCAAAAACAAAATTGATAGTCCTGATGGAAAGTCGCCAATCAATAGCAAAACTAAACAACTCAGCAATCTTCATGTTGTAATGTGCGCTGCAATCAGGAATTCTTATCTGATCTGTCGTTACCTGATATCGATCTGTGATCTTTCTAAATTCAGGGTCTTATCTGAACCTGATCTGCCCGAGATTATATATGAATTTGACATGATCACCAGTCTTTTTTTAATGTTTCATCATCTGATCTTGACCTGATCTTCTGTTGCTTGATATAAGTAATAAACCCAGATCAGATCATGTCACGCGCACTGAAGCACTCAGGCAGAGGAAATTGAAGCAGTTCTGTACTGTAAGTCTGTACTTTGAACAGACCATTGGTCTTGCAGTTGACAAAATGTTTGTTTTTCAATAGATTTTCGTTTTTAGTCAATCTCTTGCTGTTGCTAAGTAGATACTGCGTTCTCAAGCGCATGGGAAGCAAAAGTTATTGCTACTTAATATGATCTTTTACTTGGATAACCTTATCTTTGCCTAATCTTAAAAAATGAGGATGACGTGTTCAAATCTGATCTTTGAAGTTGGTGATCGTCTGATCTTGATCTGGTCATTTATGTCAGAAAGGTCAGGTTATCCCTGCCTGCAGTGCAATTAAAATAACGGTGAAATTAGGCATGGTAAGGGTAATCATGGTCAGGTACAATTTAGGTACAACCCAGTGTTTCAATTCCACGGTCTCAAAAGCCGCGGAGAAATGAGGTTTACAACGTGTATTTGACCATGAAATCTAATTTGTGCTTTGTCAAAATGTTTTTTGTGCGCATCAAAACCTCCTTCACTCGAATCTTTCTTGAATTAATGCCAATAAGAAACAAGGTTGAAGTAATTTATAATCAACTTTTCACACGAGTAGCAGCCAGTAAATGCTATTCAAAATTCATCATCTTTTCATCATCCGCACAAACTAAATTCTGAAGTGCACAAATTCAACATTTCCAAGTTTTTGCACAGCTTGGAATTTCAGAATGTGGGTTATATTTTTGTTTGAATCATGCCCAAACATCAAAAACTGGTTACGCACAATGAATTTTTGAGGGTTTACACCGTGTAGACCTGTGTGGAGTTGAAACACGGGGAGTCAGATGCCGTAATTGTCATATAATCACTTTTACCTTATAGTATGCCAGTTAGGGTACAATACGGTAAAGAAAAATATTCATTATGGTACGGTAAAATGTGAAAAAAGGAACTATAACACCATTGTTGCAATTAGGATTTAGCCTATTGAAGTAAAAAATTGCTGAATTTCGACTTGATTTTAGCTCATTGAAAACATTATACTCATTATACGAGACGATTGAACACTTATTCCATATTCTGTTCAACTAAAAGAAAAATTACGCTAAATACTTCAAAGTAGTACAGTGCGACAATCACAAAGGTTCAGGATAAAAACAATAAAACGTGAACCGTAGTAGCAACTACTCACGGTTCACGTTTCACATTTCACCGGCTCTCTCAATTACACGAGGTACGCGGTGAGGCGGCTTTGGAACACGAAACCCACGAACATGAGCGATCGGTTGAGCCAGCACCCTGAGGTTCTATTGCATCGTAGTGCTGTTTCAATCTGCAATCTGCCAATCTGCAATTTGCTATAGAAGTCAACGACTCACTGCATATACTTTTCCACCAGCGTCAGCAGCGTGTCGAGATCGAAGGGCTTGGGGAGGATGACATTGGCCCCCAGGCCCTGGTAAATCTGGGGCTGGTGCCCGGCGGTCATCAGGATGATGGGCACAGTGCTACCCGCCTTGCGCAGCAAACGCAGCAGGTCGTCGCCGGTCATCACGGGCATGGAAACATCCAGGATGACTAGGCCAGGGCGGCGTTGCTGGATGTCGAGCCAGGCACTTGCGCCATCATGGGCCACCCGTACCTGGTAGCCCTCGTCCACCAGAAAATCTTTCACCAGGTCGGTGATCTCATACTGGTCGTCAACGACAAGAATATCGCGCACGGCAGTGAAGGAGGCAAGTGGCCGTTTGTAGGTCATGCTGTATGTTGACATAAGCGTTGTGACAGCAATGGCCAGGCTGGAACAGGCGTGGTCGCATAGTCCTCCTTCATCACTGCCCGATGAGTCGTGTTGTGCGCGGTTCTGCAAGGCCGAAAGAAATATGATTTTGCGCTTGTGATTCTTTTAGCAAATGCCGTGCCAGTGTCAGCTTACGAGGCTGATAGTAGGCTGATAGCCGATGGCGATGGACGAGGCGAAGCGTTTGTGGGATGACGGCGCAACGGTATGGGCTGGGTGGGAGGTGCCGATCTCCTTATTCATATGCGGTGGCAAGAGGTGTGTAACAATGACTCAGCGCTGAAGGCGTGGTAGAGCCACACTATTTTGCGGCTCTCCAACGCGGGAGCAGTGTGCCTCTGTGCCTTCGCGTCTCTGCGTTTCTGCCCGGCATTGTTCCGCATGGACTCATCCGCCACCATGTGTTAGACTTTGTCTATTCCCGTTGTGTAGGGCTAGAACTGATGGCTATCTCAACGCTACAACCTGACGGTATGATCGCTGGTTCGGCCCCGGTCGCCGGTCGCCGGTCGCTGGTCTCTGCCTGCAAGACCCGGCGGCGCAACCTGAGCCTGCCCGGTGGCCTGTGCGGTTCGCAGAGGCATGGGGCACGCAACGCATGGCACGGGGCGATCATCCTTTTTTCCTTGCTGCTGGTGCTGCTGTTGCCGCCACCACATGTGCAGGCGGCGGAGGAGACGGGCCGCTGGCACCGTTTTACGGTGGAGAATGGGCTGGCGGGCAACACCGTGCAGGCGCTGTGGGACGATGGCCAGGGCAGCCTCTGGGTGGGCACTGAGAATGGACTCAGCCGCTATGATGGCCGCACATGGCAGACGTTTCGGGTGAATGAGGGCTTGCCTGATAACAATGTCTGGTCTATTGCCGGGGCGCAGGGGGCCATCTGGTGTGCGACGAGCAATGGCGTGGGGCTGTTGCAGGATGGGCGCTGGACACGCTTTAGCACCAGGGATGGTTTGCCTGGCAACGATGTGCGGGCGATTCTGGTGGCGGCTGATGGCACGGTGTGGGTGGGCACGTTTGGGCGGGGCATTGGCTTGCTGCGGCCTGGGGCCACGCGCTGGGAGCGCTACGAGATGCCGCCCGCTCTGGGCGACAGCGGCACGTTTGTGCAATCAATCTGGCAGCGGCAGGGCGGCGAGGTCTGGTTTAGCACCAATGGTTTTGGGGCGCTGCGGCTGCGGGGCGGCGCGATGGATCGTTTTAGCTTCCGGGTGGGCAGCCGCAACACGGTGTGGGATGTGGGCGCGGCGGCGGACGAGGCCACATGGCTGGCCACCTTCCGGGGGATTGTGCGGATCAACGGCGATGATAGCGTGGATGCGATTGATGAGTTGGTGCAGAATGTGCCGATTTCGCAGACGGAGGTGCTGGCGGTGGCGGGCGGCCCACGCAATGAGGTCTGGTTTGGCACGCGGGCCTATGGTGTGCTGCACCTGCACGACGGGCGCTGGACGCGCTACAGCGCCGACGATGGGCCGGGCAGCAACTATGTGCAGTCGTTGCTGGTGGATGGCACCGGGCGAGTCTGGTTTGGCACGCGGGGCGGCGGGCTGGCCCTGCTGAACCGCCAGCCGCTGCCGCTGGCCCAGTTGCGCCCAACGCTGAGTGTGCTGGATGTGCAGAGTGGCCAGCCACTGACGCTGGACAGGCCGTTGGAGGCAGGCCAGAACAATCTTCAGTTTGATTTTGGCCTGGAAGCGCCCTGGTTGCCGCCGCAGGATGTGGCCATGCGCTACAGCCTGGAACGGGCTGGTGGGCCGCCGCCGGTGCAGCGGTTGAGCACCAGTGGGGCCAGCCTGCCGCTGCGGGCCGAGTCGGATGCGTATATTGACCTGCTGCCGGGCAGCTACACGCTGCGGGTGGCGGCGGTGGTGGATGGGCAGATGGGGCCGGAGGTGGCGGTTCCGTTTACCATCCGCAGTGGGCCGCCTGCGCTGAATGCTGATGCCCAGACGGTGACGGCGGATGCTCAGACGGTGAGCGAGGGTTGGGTGTTGCCAACGGCGCTGTTTCAAAACACGCGCCAGGTGCGGCTCGATTTTCGGGCCAACGACGACGCGACGGCCAGTGAATCGTTGCGCTACCGCTACCGGCTGGTGGGAAGTGAACCATGGCAGCAGGCTGATGGGGCGACGGCGACGCTGAACCTGCCGCAGGGGACTCATCAGCTTGAGGTGCAGGCTCTCGACGCCGACGGCAACATGTCGCTTCCCGTGACGCTGCCGATAGTGGTGCCGCCGCCGCTGTGGACGACGATTCTGTTTTACCTGGCGCTGGTGATTCTGCCAGCGGTGCTGGGCACGGTGGGCGGGGCGCTGGGCTACCGCCGCTGGGCCGAACGGCAGGCCTTGCGGCGGGCTGTTAGCGGCTACCTCATTCCCTACGATGTCGGCCCGCTCATCACGGTGCCGGATCGCTACATTGGCCGGGGCCATGTGCTGGACACGGTGCTGGGCAAAATCGGCAACAACAGTTTCTACATTTGGGGCGAAAAACGGATTGGCAAAACCTCGCTGCTGCTGCAACTGAAACAGCGCCTGCTGCAACGGAACGAGGTGCAGGACAGCCAGCGCTTTTTCCCGGTGTTCCGCAACATGCAGGATTTGCCCCAGAACCAGTTCTGGCTCTACCTGATCCGCAGTATGGCCGCCGAGCTGCCGCCCTGCCCCCAACCGCTGCTGGCCCACAACCCGCCTGAAAGCGGTTACGACGACCTTGACGCCGAAAGCGACCTGGAGACGTTGCTGCGGCAGGCGCGGGTGCAGCTCGGGTCGCAGGCCCCGTGCATTGTGCTGCTGCTGGATGAGGTAGACACGCTGCAACGTTACGATGCCAGCGTGCGCCAGCGCTTCCGGGCCTTTTGCCAGCACACCCAGCGTGATCTGCGGGTGATTCTGGCGGGCGTGCGGCCACCACGGGGCGAGGCGGGCGAAACCAGCCCCTGGTACAATATCTTCGAGCCGCTGACCCTGGGGCCGCTGGCCGAGTCGGCCACGCTGAGCCTGATTCGCTTTTACAACCACAACCCCTACCGCTACACGCCTGAGGCGGAGCAGTTGATTCTGGCGCTGGGCGATGGCAAGCCCTACGACACCCAGTGGCTCTGCTCGGAGGCGGTGAAGGCGATGCTGAATGCCGGGCGCACCCTGGTGCTGCCCACCGATGTGGCCCATGCGCGGGGCGTGTTGCTGAACCAGCGCGATACGGATTATGGGGCGCTGTGGCGCAGCCTGGACGAGGCGACCCGGCAGGCGGTGGGGGCGGCAGCGGCGGGCGATCATCATCTTGCTGCGGAGCCTGGCGCAGCCCTGGCGGAAGCGGGCCTGGCTCTGCCCAGCGCGGGCGGCTACCGGCTCACCAGCCTATTTGGGGCATGGGCGAGGGCCATGATGAAGTATGACGTATGAAGTATACATGACCGGAGACCGAGATCGGAGATCGCCGCCACCTATGCCAATGAATGTACAAGGCCGTAGGGGCCGACCGATGTGTCGGCGCGCAATGAAGCCCGATGCATATTGCCGTGATGGCGGGGTGCGGTGTGTACCATGCAAACGATGAACGATGAGCGATGGATTTATTGCTCTAGGAGCGCGGTCTCTGCCCCGCCCGCGACACCACCGTTGCATGGCGTGGCGGGTGCAGGGTGATGTGCAACGCAATGCATTGGTGGGCATTGTAGAGACGCCCCGCCGAGGCGTCTCTACAATGGGACTGCACTGCGGACGATGCAGACAGCGATTGCAATGGATTCAAGGAGTAATCATTGACCGCAAGATATGACGCTATTGCTGATTGGTACACCAGCTGGGTGCAGGATGCAGCGGCGGCGGCCAACGGTGCGCTGGTGGCGTTTCTGGAGTTGATCGGCGACGTGCGTGGCCAGCAGGTCTGTGATGTGGGCTGCGGGCAGGGCCGGGTGACGCGCCTGGTGGCTGAGCGGGGTGCCCACATGCACGGCGTTGATCTCTCGGCGGCGATGCTAGCGGTGGCCCGGCAGCACGAAGCGGCAACGCCCCTGGCTATTCAGTACACCTGCGACGACGCCCGCTTTCTGACCAGCATGGCCGATCAGATGTTTGATGGGGTCGTTTCGTTTATGGCCATTTCGGACATGCCCGACCTGACCTTTGTGTGCCGGGCCATGGCCCGCGTGCTGCGACCCGCTGGCTGGTGCGCCGTGGCGGTGACGCACCCCTGTTTTGAAGCGCCCCACGCGGTGTGGAGCCAGACGGCTGAAGGCAAGCCCCGCCGCGAGATCGTGGGCTATTTTGATGAGGGCTACTGGGAGTCGCAGAATTCCCAGGGGTTGCGCGGGCAGGTTGGGGCCTACCACTACACGCTGGCAACGTACTTCAACAGCTTTCTGGCGGCGGGCTTTCGGCTTGAGCATGTGGCTGAGCCGCGCTACACTGGCGCAGCAGTGGAGAAAATGCCAGGCTACGGCGTGATGCCGAGTGTGCTGCTGCTGCGGTGGAAGAGGGTAGTGTAACGCAGCGGCGCAGCCCGGTTTTGACGCAGCGGCGCGGAGGCGCGGAGGAATACTCGTAATGGGTAATGCGTAATACGTAACCTGTCCGCTCATTTTGTCATCTTGTCATCTTGTCATCTTGTCAATTCCTTCGCGGTGAAATAAAGAAAAAACGATGACTGCGCAACCTCAATCCTATACCACAGAAGCCGAGTACCTGGCTTTTGAACGGGCTAGCAGCACCCGGCACGAATATTACAATGGCCGCGTGTATGCCATGGCTGGTGCAACAGAGGCTCACAATCTCATTGCGGGCAATGTTATTGCGGCGTTGCATGGCCAGTTGCGCGCGAAACCCTGCCGCGTCTACCCCAGCGACATGCGGGTGAAGGTGCGGAAAACCGGGTTGAACACCTATCCTGATGTAATCATTGTCTGCGGGCAGCCGGAATTTGTTGATGACACTGGTGATACCATTACCAACCCGATTGTGATTGTCGAAATTTTGTCGCCGTCAACCGAACGCTACGACCGGGGCATGAAGTTTCAACACTACCGCACGATTGCAACCTTGCAAGAGTACCTGTTGATTGCGCAGGATCACCACCGTATCGAACACTTTTCCCGCCAGAGCAATGGTTTGTGGCAACTTCAAGAAGCAGTTGGTCTCGAAGAACAGATCGTCATCCGCGCCATTGACTGCATCCTGGCGCTGGCCGATGTATATGAAAAAGTCGAACTTCAACCTGACGCAGAGGACGAACCACCCGGCAACTCGTGAAGTAAACGCAGCCCGGTTTTAACGCAGAGACGTGAAACGTGAAATGTACTGCGAACTGCGTAACCAGGCATCTGGTCTTCAGTCACTCGTCACTCGTCACTCGTCACTCGTCAATTGCTAATCGTCACTATGATCAGTCCCTACATCATCAGCAACTGGGTCGAAGGCGACCACTTTTACGGGCGTGAGTCGCTCTGCGATGGGCTGCTAGCCAGCGCCGACCGTTGCGTCTACCTGGCTGGCACGCGGCGGGTGGGCAAAACCTCGCTGCTGCGCCGCCTCAAGCTGCTGCTGCACCCCCACGGCCTCTACTGCGACCTGATGCAGGCGGCTGACCATGTGGCGGGCCAGGATGTGCTGGACGAAGGGCGGGCGGTGCGGCTGCTGCGGCGCGAACTCAGCCGCCAGAGCGAACATAGCCCCGTGCTCGCCGCCACCCGCGACAGCTGGGATCGGCAGGATGGCAGCCTGGGCGCATGGCTTGAAGAGGCCAGCTGGGTCTGGGAAACTCACGGACTCAACATGACCCTGCTGTGGGACGAGGGCGAGATGCTGCGCCGCCTGCCCAACGCCGCGCTGATGCGCCTGCGGGCGGTGCTGCAACAGAGCCGTAGCCTGCGCCTGATCCTCACCGCCTCCAAAGGCCTCGCCGCCCTCAACGACCGCTGGCGCGGCGACGATGTTTCGCCGTTTCTGTTCGGCTTCCGCTCCTACGCCCTGGCCGGCCTGGATGATGCCGCCGCCGCCGCGCTGGTCACATGTCGGGGCAGCGTGGCCGCGCCGCCCGAGGTGGTGAGTCGCATCTGCACGGCCACCGGCAACCACCCCTTTCTGCTGCAAACCCTCTGCGACCGGCTCTACAGCAACGGCACCCTGCGCACGCCCACTGGCGGCGACCTGCTGGCCGACCTGATGCTGGCCGACCTGTTTCGGATTGACGTGGCCCAACTCTCACCCAGCGAACAGGCCCTGCTGCTTGCCCTGGCCTGCCACGGCCCCGCCGCCAGCGCCACCCTGGCCGAGCGCAGCAAGCTACCCCTTGAGGCAGTGCAGCGCTTCGCCAGCGGCATGGCCCAGCTTGGCTACCTCCGCGCCAGCGCCGAGGGCACATGGCAGGTGGGCAACGAGTTTCTGGCGGGATGGACGCGGAGCAACCCCCTGCCCACCGCCCCTGCCGTGAGCGACCAGGCCAGCCTGGAGGTGGTGGGCGGCCTGGCCAACGGCGCGGCGACCCCGGCCCTGGCTGAAGCCCTGAGCGAGCGCGAGTTGGCGGTGTTGCGGCTGCTGGTGGCGGGCATGCGCAACGGCGAAATCGCCAGCCAGCTCACCGTCTCCGAAAACACCATCAAAGCCCACCTCAAACACATCTACCGCAAACTCGGCGTGAACGACCGGCTGCAAGCCGCCAACCGCGCCCGCGCCCTGAAGCTGCTGTGACCGTTGATCCGCGAAGGGCGCGAAGGACGCGAAGTTGGCGGAATTGTTTTTTTGTGGCCATCTCTGTCATCTGCTGGTGCAAACAGGCATTGTTAAACCTGTCAGATGACGCCGTAGCGATTCTTCCGCATTGTGGTAACGTAAACGCGGCATCTGACAGGTTTGGCATTGCAATGCCCACAATCACCCCATTTTCTAGCCGTCCTGCCCTGGGGCGAATTGCAGCGTGGCATTGCTGAACACGGCGCTAAAGGGCTTGCAGTAAATTACCACTGACTGAAACTGCGACAGGTCGAGATCGGGCGGCAGTTCATAGTTCTGGTTGCCCACATTCCCCTTCAACGGCCCAACCTCAAAGGCGCTGACCTGGCGCAGCTCCGCGCCGCTGGTGGGGAAGGGCGTCCCCGACAGGTAGACATACAGGCCAGGGCCGTTGGTGACGCGGAAGTTCTCAAAGCGCAGGAAGCGCCGCCCGTCCGCCGTCTGGTAGATAGTGGCCGTGCCCTCGCCATCGTACAAACGCACCCCGCTCGCTTCAAAATTGCCCGTCGCCAGGGCCACCGGCGCACTCGGTTGGGCTGCCGCTGTCATCTCGGCACCCGATGCTGGCATTGCCACCGCTGTCGCCGTTGGCTGGGCTGGCGGTGGGGTCGGGCCAGACGACATGGAAGTCGCCTCCGCCGGTGCTGCCCGACTGATGCTCGCAACCGGGAAATCCTCGTTCACCTCCCGATTGACAAACAGCGGCGAGGCCAGATACCAGACGACGGGCGACAAAAACAGCGCCAGCACAACCAGGCCGATCCGTACCCGTGGATTGTTGAACAGATTCCGCAACAACATGTTTGTCTCCTTTTTGTTTTCTCAATTCAACCCAATTTTGCGCACACACCAGTTGAGTATCACCAGCGGGCCAAACGTTACACACCGCTAGAAAATTGACTCACCAAAAATCCCCAGCTATACTTGGCCTACATACCTGACCGGTGGAGGCACGTTGTCCAGCAGGAGTAATTTCCATGGCGACCCTGACTGAAGCCGAAGCTGAAGCGCAACTGCCCACCCGTCCTGGTGCTACCCCGGATGAGTTGGCCATCGTCGCGGCCCTCCGCAACGGTGACGAAGGGGCCTTTGCCAGCTTAATTGAGCACTACCACAGCGCAATGGTGCGGCTGGCCAGCATGTACGTGGCGAGTGGGGCAGTGGCCGAAGAGGTGGCGCAGGAAGCATGGCTCGGCGTGCTGGAAGGGATCGGGCGCTTTGAGGGGCGAAGTTCGATCAAAACCTGGATTTTCACCATTCTGGTTAACCGCGCCCGCACCCGTGCCCGCCGTGAAGACCGCAGCCAGCCCTTCGCCGCCCTGGAACAATCGCTGCACGAGACTGACGAACCGGCGGTTGAACCGAGTCGCTTTCTCGACACGCCGGGCCGCTGGCAGGGCTACTGGGTGAGTTACCCGACCGCCTGGTCTACTCTGCCGGAGGAGCGGCTGCTGGCCCAGGAGACCCGCCGCCTGGTGGCCCAGGCCATTGCCAGCTTGCCCCCGGCCCAGCAGGAAGTGATTACGCTGCGGGATATTGAAGGCTGGACGGCAGAAGAGGTCTGCGTGCTGTTAACTATCTCTGAAGCCAACCAGCGGGTGCTGCTGCACCGGGCCAGGGCAAAAGTACGGCGAGTGCTAGAACCCTATCTAAGTGAGGTGTGAGCGATGAACGAACAGACAGAACTCACATGTCGGGAACTGGTGGAACTGGTAACCGAGTATGTCGAAGGGGCCATGCCACCAGAGGAGCTGCGCCGCTTCGAGCAGCATCTGGCCATGTGCGAGGGTTGCCGTGCCTACCTCGACCAGGCTCGCCAGACAATCAGGCTCGTTGGGCAGCTACACGAAGCGATTCTCCCGCTCGCCACCCGCCAGACGCTATTACAAACCTTCAGGAGCTGGAAAAACTCCACCTCAACTGAGTAGCTTTTTCCTCCAACAGCTCCACACTGAGTCCAAAATCACCCGCCAACTACCCCAGCGGGTAATAGACGCCCCGCCCCATTATCCGTATAACAAAGGTAGGGAAAAAAGACTCCAGCTGGTAGCCGCACGCCCGTTGCCCCATGCCCTGCGAACCGCACACCACTCTGGCGGCGTCAGTTTCGCCGCCGCAAGCGTGGTTGGTGGGCTGCTGGCGCAACACAGGGCAACGTTTGCAGGGGTACACATTGCAGCCACATGGTAGCGACGCCCCCTACCGCGTTTGCTTTGGCCAGGCTCCCAAAAGGCCGTATCGAAGGGAGCGGCTCGTGCCACCGCGTGACTGACCGGCCCGTGAGCCTGCTAGCTGCGCCAGGAAGTTTTTGACATAGCCAGACATCTCGCCCACTGTCGGAGGTGCTGGGGATGACCGGGGATGGAAGTGACAAGATGACAAGATGAATTACGAATGACGAGTTAGGCATGGTTTCAGATGATACAAGCGAAGATTACAGCTTGAGCACAAACAGCACGTTACCAAAGGTCAATCCTGTCAATTCTGTCAATCCTGTCAGAACCTTGTCTTACGAATTATTTTCTCAACGCTCAATTCTCAACGCTCAATTCCTATGCCAAACCGTTGCACAACCTGCGATACAAACGTAGCTCCTGACGCGGCCTACTGCACGCACTGTGGCACCAGGCTGGTGGCAATGGGGGCGACGACACCGTTGGGCACGGAAGCCAGGACGTGGCGTTGGCCCCACTTCAGACTTGTGCCGCTGGTGCTGCTGAGTGTTGGCCTGTTGCTGGGCTTGCTGCTTGGTCGCGCCGCTTTTCCTAATCATGCGCCCACTGGAGCCGAACAACTCACGCTGAACCTGGAAGCCTACCCAAAGGCAACCGTGTACTGGAACCGGGAACTGTGGGCAGCGGCGGTGCAGGGCGAGATGGTGACCGAGGATTTTGAGCGGGATGGGATGAGCCAGCAACCCCTGACCTTTCCCTATCTCACTGAGCGGGGCCTGGTGCTGCACGGGGAGAGCAAAGTCACCATGCAGCGCAGCGGCCTGCCATTGCTTGCTGGCACCAGTCTGCACGTGCAGCAGCTGAACCAGGATCTAGTGGTGCAGTTTCCCGCTGGGCGGGCCATCGCCGCGTTTGGTTTCGACTACAAAGCCGCCCAACCCTGGCAACTGACGGTGAACAACACCAGCATCACCTTTCCAAAAAGTGGGGTGGCGTTTGGCGGCGTGGCCTTTGTCGGCGTCATCCTCCACGACCTTTATCCGAGGAGCGTTGTGCTTTCTGGCAACGACGCCGACGAAGGTGGACTCACACTCGATAACCTGACTTTTGTCTATGCGCCGAAGTAATGCGTACTGCGTGCTGCGTAATGCGTAATGCGTAATGCGTGATTTTAGCACTGTGCAACTCGTAACTCGTAACTCGTAACTCGTAACTCGTAACTCGTAACTCGTAACTCGTAACTTGTGCTTATGAAACGGTTATTCATTCTTATCCTGCTGCTGGTGGCCTGTGGCGGAACCGCTGCGCCCGCCATGCAGCCTGGTGAAGGCCCGGGTGGGGCAAGCTCCCTGGCCTTCATCCGCGAGGGCGACCTGACCGTGCTGCCGCTGCCCATGGGCCAGGCCCGCCGACTCACCACCGGTGGTGGGGCCAGCCAGCCGCGCTGGTCGCCCTCGGGGGCGTGGCTCAGCTACTGCGGCGGTGGGCAGGCCCACATCATCAGCGCCGACGGCGGCGAGGCCCGCCCGGTGGGTGCATGCCCTGCTAGTTGGGCACCCCGCGACGACACGCTGCTTTCCGGCGGCGACGATGGCACATTGCGCCTGACGACGGCGGGCACATGGCAGGAGCGCACCCTGCCCGGCCAACTCCCGGCGTTGTGGAACGCCGACGGCAGCGCTATCGCCTTTGTCTACACCCCTGATGCGCCGGGGGCAGCCTGGCCCCCCGCCGTGAGCCTGCGTCGCGTGAGCCGCGACGGCAGCGACCTGCGCACGCTCTACAGCCCGCCCACCGACCCACCGATGGGTCTCGTTCCTGCCGCCTGGGTGGGCGACCATGTGCTGCTGTGGGAACAACCGGCTTTTGCGGCTTCGATCCTGGCTGATGGCACAGCGTTGCAGGTCGTTCCCGCGAGCGGTGGCCCGGCCCGCGTGCTTTCCCCGGCGATGCTGGCCCGCCCCGATTTCCTTGCCCCTGCCCCCGATGGCCGTTCGCTCATTCTCGTGGAGGGTGAAGGCCGCGACCTCTGGCGCAACAAACGTTTGAGCCGGATTGACCTGCACAGCGGCCAGCGCACCACCCTGACGAAAGATGGCACAGTAGCTCTGTGGCCCGCCTGGTCGCCCGATGGAGTGCGCATTGCCTACGTGGCTGCACCAGAGCCAGGCCCACCGGCTAGCAACGCCAGCGAGCTACTCGCGCAACGGCGCATTTGGGTGATGGATGCCGACGGCAGCCGCCCCCGCTTTCTTTCCAATAATCCGGCCTACCGCGACGAGCGCCCCCGCTGGACACGTGATGGGCGCTGGCTTGTGTTTCCTCGTGTGGACTCGCAAGGCCGTGCTAGCCTCTGGGCCAGCGACGGTGCTGGCGACGAACCCCGCCTGCTCATGTCCGACCTGCAACAGCCTACGGTTACCCCGCTCGACTCACCCGCTGACACCGCATGGGATGCGGTGTTTGACGTGCGTTAATTCGCTTATTATGGTGCGGCTCTGGCAGAGTTGCAGAAGTACCCCGGTTTCCTTTTTCTACCCATCAAGGCGCAAAATGAAAATCACCGCCGGGTTGTAGACGCCCTAATTCCCGCTTTGTGGGTGAATTGTAACTTGTGTTATGTACACGAGGTACGCGGTCGTGAACAAGCGTTTGGATCGCGACCGGCGCGAAAAGACGCGAAAAACGCGAAAGACCGTTAAATTTCGCGTTTTTCGCGTTTCTTTCGTGCGTTTCGTGTTCCAAATTCTGCTCACCACGTCACTCATGTAAATAATGGTATACTATCCGCTCAAACAACATGATGCGTTGTTAGCACGGATATGCTTGATGTATGAGCCTTGCATGCTCATGTTGTGCAGCCGTCGTCCGTTCGGTTGTAGCAACACAATGATGGTGATGAGGCAAGCAGTGTATGCCAAAGCTACGCATTTTCCTGGCCGATGACCACGGTGTGGTGCGGGCGGGGCTGAAGGCCCTGGTAAACAGTGAGCCAGACATGGAAGTGGTGGGTGAAGCCGGTAGTGGTGAAGACGCCCTGCAAGCCCCCGCCTGCAAGCCCGATGTGGTCATACTCGATATTTCGATGCCGGGCATGAATGGGGTGCAGGCCGCTGCGCTGCTGCTCCAGGCGCATCCCGCCTTGCGGGTGCTGGTTCTGAGTGTGCATGAAGAGCCAGTCTATCTGCGCAGTGTGTTAAGCGCCGGTGCGGCTGGGTATGTGCTCAAACGCTCCGCTGCCGAAACGCTGGTGCTGGCTATTCGCACCGTGGCGGTAGGTGGCGTCTACCTTGACCCAGCGCTGGCCGGGCGGATTGTGGAAACGGTGGTGGGCAAAGCCGATGGTATGCAGCCCACGGTGGAACTTAGTGAACGCGAAACGGACGTGTTGCGGCTGATTGCCCACGGCTACAGCAACAAAGAAATTGCCAATCAGCTTAACCTCAGCGTTAAAACCGTCGAGACCTATAAATCGCGGGCCATGCAAAAACTTGGCATTGAAGGCCGGGTTGCGATTGTGCAGTATGCCACCAGGCGCGGCTGGCTCTGAGGCAAGGTTGCAGATGATGTAGCCCACAACGAAACATAAGGCTACGTCAAAGTCCACCTGCGATGGAGGTTTGGGGGCGGCGAAGCCGCCAAAAGCCAACAGAAAACCAGGTTCGTAGTAACACTTGAACGACTTTGATCTGGCTCCACGACGAAACATTTGTTCGGGCATTACAGGCACGATTGTGGTATAATGTTGCAGCTTTTTTGCAACATATGTCATAGCAGGGCTTTGCCAGCCAGGGCTAGCGGATGGAACGTTGATGATGACTCGTTCAGAGCATAGCGATCCTTTGTTTGATGATGCAGCAGGTCAGGCTAGCATGCTTGATCAGCGGGCTGCCCTGATTCTTGAAAGCATAACCGACGCTTTTTTGGCGGTTGACCGCGATTGGCATGTGACCTATATGAACCGGCAGGCCGAGCCGCTGCTGGAAAAGAGCCGCGACCAGGTGCTGGGCCGCAACTTGTGGGAAATTTTTCCAGAAGCAGTTCACTCACCCTTCTACCAGTACTACCATCAGGCAGTAGCTACCGGCCAGACCGTCATCTTTGAGTCTTTTTATCCGCCTCTCAGGCGCTGGTTCTCTGTGCATGCCTACCCTTCCGAGGCGGGCCTGGCGGTGTATTTTACTGACAGCACCGAACGCCGCGAGCGGGAAGAACGGCTGCGGGCCAGCGAGACCAACTTTCGGGTGCTGGCTGAAGCGATTCCCCAGCTGGTCTGGTTCACGAGTTCAAGCGGTGTGACTGAGTACTTTAACCAGCACTGGTATACCTTTACGGGCACCACTGCCGAACAGAACCTGGGGCGAGGCTGGATTGAGGTGCTGCACCCGGATGACCGCCCACGAACGCTGGCTGCGTGGCAGCAAGCCGTAGACAGCGGGCAGCCCTATGACATAGAATATCGCATTCGTCGTGCTGATGGTGCGTACCGCTGGTTTCTGGCGCGGGCGCTGCCGTTGCAGCGTGATGACGGCAGCATCAGCCGCTGGTTTGGCACCTGCACCGATATTCACGACACGCGGCAGCTGCAAGACGACTTACGGGTGAGTGAGAGTCGCTTCCGGCGGCTCTTTGAGTCTGGCATCATCGGCATTCTCGTCACCGACCTGGCGGGCAGTATTCACGAAGCGAACGACGCCTTTCTTGACATGGTGGGCTACAGTCGGCATGAGGTGGCAACCGGCCAGATGCAATGGACGGCGATCACACCGCCAGAATGGGTGCAGGCCGACCAGCGTTCGGTGGAGGAGCTGGAGCAGCTTGGCGTGTGTGTGCCATTTGAAAAGGAATATTGGCGCAAGGATGGGCAGCGGGTGCCGGTGCTGGTGGGGGTGGCCCTGCTGGATGCGACAAAGGGCCTTTGTATTGCCTATATTCTCGACATGTCGGCCCGCAAACAGGCCGAGCGCGAGCGTGACGCCCTGCTTGCACGGGAACGGGCAGCCCGGCTGGAAGCGGAAGAAGCCCAACGCCGCATTGCCTTTCTCGCTGAGTCGAGCAAAATTCTCGCCACCTCGCTCGATTACCGTACCACGTTGCGGGCGATTGTGCGCCTGGCGGTGCCACAACTGGCCGACTGGAGTATTGTTGACTTGATTAACCGCGATGGCAGCATCAACCGGGTGGAAGTGGCCCACGCCGACCCGGTGAAGGAGCCGGTGTTTGCCGAATACCAGGCCAAATACCCGCCGCGCCGCGAAACCAACCCACAGCTGCGCCAGGTGCTGGAAACGGGCCAGGCGCTGCTGGTGGCTTCGGTTGAGCCAGTCACGCTGAATGAAATTACTCAGGACGACCATCGCCAGCAGATGTTACGCACCCTGGCCTTGCGCTCATTTATCATTGTGCCGCTGCGCACCCACGATGATGTGGTAGGGGCGCTCTCCTTTGCCTACAGCCACGACAGCGGGCGCAACTACACCCCGCACGATGTGGCCCTGTTTGAGGAGTTGGCCAACCGGGCGGCCCTGGCGATTGATAATGCCAACCTCTACCATGCGGCTCAGGAAGCCGTCCGTGTGCGCGACTCGTTTCTTTCGGTGGCGGCTCACGAACTGAAAACCCCGCTCACCACGTTGTATGGCCAGGCCCAGTTGTTGGAACGGCGGCTCCCTCGCGAAGGGGTGAGCGAACGCAACCAGCAGTCGGTGCGCAGCATGATTGAGCAGGTGAAGCGGCTGAATGAGATGATCGAGGCCTTGCTCGACATTTCACGGCTGGAAAGTGGCCAGCTCGCTGTTGACCAAAGTCCGGTTGATATGGCCGTGATTGTGCAGCAGGCGGTGGACGAAATGCAACTAACCCTGTCGCCGCGCCATAGCTTGTTTTGCGAGGGGTGCAATGCGCCGCTAACGGTGCTGGGCGATGCCATGCGCCTGACGCAGGTGTTCCGTAATTTGCTGCAAAATGCGGTGAAGTATAGCCCCAATGGTGGCAACGTGTGGGTGCAGCTCAGCAGCAATGAACGTGAGGTATGCGCCACGGTGAGCGACGAGGGCATTGGTATTCCGCAGGAATCGCTGCCGGAGTTGTTTCGTCAGTTTCACCGCGTGCAGAACGAGGCCACGAAACGCATTCAGGGGGTTGGCATCGGGCTGTTTGTGGTGCGCGAAATCGTCACGCTCCACGGCGGCAGCATCAATGTGGAAAGTGTTGAAGGCCACGGCAGCACGTTTACGGTCTGCCTTCCACGGGCGATGGAGCGGGTGTGAGGTGTCGTGTCGTGCGGACTTCAGTCCGCGTTGCCCGTGCTAAACACATCCTGCGGACTCATAACGGAAACAACTCCTCCACCGGCACCAGCCGCAGCGAGCCGGTGGGGCAGGCGCTGATGCAGGCCATGTCGCTGTGGCTCTGGCACAGGTCGCACTTGTCGGCCCGGTGGGTGGGGCGGGCTGGCTCCAGCGGAATCACGCCGAAGGAGCGTTTGACGCGCTGCTGGGCTGTTTCCCACAGCTGCCACAGTGGGCCGTCGCGTGCGCCGCTGCGGGGCACCTGGTCAATCGCGTCGTAGGGGCAGGCCGGGATGCACGCGCCGCAGCCGGTACACTTATCGGTAATCAGCAGCACGCCGCGCTCGTTCCAGGTGAAGGCATCTTCGGGGCAGGCGGCCACACATTCGGCCCCCACCCGGCACTGGCGGCATGTGTCCAGCACATCGAACTGGCCGATGGTAACGCCGTTGAGGTGCAGGCGCTGGTTGCCGTGGCGAGTGACACATGCCTCTTCGCACATGCGGCAGTCGGGCGGGCAGAGTTCCGGCGTGCGCACCAGCAGGTAGCTGCCTCGTAACAGGCCCCGGCTCACCGCCTGCATCATGCGTTGCGACTGTTCGAGATTGTTGCTCAGGGCCGTCGAATTTGCCACCCGCCGGTCAGCAACTTTGCGCAACTGCTCGGCAATATCGGGCCGCAAGGCCAGCAAGCGGTGAAACTCGGCAGCGGGCAGCATCAACACGTCCGTCGGCGTGAGGGCGCGGATGGTGGCACTGTGGGGCTGGTCGCGCAGCAGGGCGATCTCGCCAAAAAAGTCGCCTTCTACAATGCTGGCAATGGCCTGACCCTGCTGCTCCACCGCCACCTGGCCCACCTCCACAATGTAGAGCGCATCGCCCCTGCCGCCCTGCCGCAGAATCTCGCTGCCTCGCTCGAAGCGGGCGGGCTGCAACAACCCGCACAGGGCAGTGCGTTCCAACGGCGAAAGCTGGCTGAGCAGCGGCACCCGCGCCAGCGTGCCTTCCGCCAGTCGCCTGCGGTAAATCTGCCGCAGGGCTGTGTGCAGCAGCGGCGTGTCTGGTAGCAGGGCGCGCATGTCGCTGAGGCGGAACTGCAACACATGGCAGTCGTTCTCGGCAAACACCCCCGCCCGCCGAAACAGGTCGCCAAACAGCAGCCCTTCGCCATAGCAGTCGCCCCGGCCCAGCACCCCCACCAGCACCTCGTGGCCTTCCCGATCATGCAGGGTGAGCCGCACGTTCCCCTGAAGCAGCAGGTGGAAAAATTCTGCCGGTGCCCGTTCGCTAAAAATGGTGGAGCCAGCCGGAAAGACGCGGAAAGTCGCCAGTTCCACCAGGCGGCCCAGCTCGGCGGAGGGCACGCCACGCAACACATCTAGCCCGGCCAGCAGGGCAAGGCAACGCTGCTGCTGCGCGTGGCGGGCAGCCTGTTCCCGCACATGGGGAGAAGCAACAGTCGTGGTCTTCCGCTGCGCCATAGGGGCATCCGTGGGCCGTTTCGAATGACGAGTGACGAGTGACGATTACCGACCGGAGACCGATGACCGGGGCCGGACGAGTGACGAGTGACGAGTGACGAGTGACGATTGCTCGATCAAGCCGATGTTCTAGTGATATTTTAACCTGGTAACGTGGATTGCAAGCACTTCATGGTGCAGGTATAACGAGAAAGTGGAAAACCAATCGTTATAGCTATTGTAGCATACGCAGTGACGAGTGACGAGTGACGAGTGACGGGAGAGGGGAGACCGGGCCGAACGATGAACAACCACGAGCAACAATGACCCAATGGCGTCGGGGCGCGGTCTGTGACCCGCCCGCAATGCCCATCAATGCATGTCCAGGGAAACTGGTTCACGCAGTACGCAGTACGCAGCACGCAGTACGCAATACGCAGCACGCAGTACGCAGTACGTTTCACGTTTCACGCTTCCTCCGCTGGTTCTCAGTTCTTGAACTCTCCGTTTGGCACATTTTTCACGATTCGGCTACAATAGGGGCGAGGCTGTGACGCCCGCTTTCACCATATGCACATGTTACCTGCTGCGCTGGCTGCCATTCTACCGACCTTGCTCTACACCCTGCTGATCTGGTGGCTCGATCGCTATGAAAAGGAGCCGCTCCCACTCCTGGTGGCGGCCTTTCTGTGGGGGTCGCTGCCAGCGGTGGCGCTGACGGTGCTGTTCAATGCTATGCTGCTGGTGCCGCTCGCGCACTCGCCCCTTGGCCCCGGTCTGGCGGCGTCTAGCCTCAGCCCGCTGGTGGAAGAGCCGCTCAAGGCGGTGGCGCTGGTGCTGCTGTTTCTGTTTGCCCGCCAGGAATTTGATGGCCCGCTGGACGGGATTGTCTACGGG
Source organism: Chloroflexaceae bacterium (assembly GCA_025454695.1). GTDB lineage: Bacteria > Chloroflexota > Chloroflexia > Chloroflexales > Chloroflexaceae > JALONX01. The sequence continues at coordinate 2,773 of JALONX010000005.1, read as the reverse complement.
GCGCTCATCGGCTTCGGCTTCTCGATGACGGAGAATATGCTCTATTTCCTGGCTTTTCCAGCCGAGCTAGAATCGCTCTTCTGGCTACGGGCGGTGTTTTTTGGGTTGAACCATGCGCTGTTCACCAGTGTGGTGGGGCTAGGCCTGGGGGCGGTGCGCTATGCTCCGCAGCGCTGGCTGGGCTATGTGGTGCTGCCGCTGGCGCTGCTGGGTGCAATATTGTTGCATGGCTTCCACAACCTGGCGGTGCATTACCAGTTGCTTGGCCTGGCCTTTTCGTGGGCGGTGCAGTTTGCCGGGGTGCTGGTGATTGTGCTGGTGGCGGTGCTGGCCTGGCGGCATGAACAGCGCTGGATGGAGCAGGAACTGGGCGAGGAGATCACGCTGGGCGTGATCAGTGCCAGCGACTATGCCGAGGTGATTTACCCCCACCGCCGCGCCCGCCTGCGCCTCAGCGCCCTGCTGAGCCGGGGGCTGCCGCACTACCTGCGCCTGCATCAGCTCCACCATCTGATTATCGAGCTGGCTTTGCATAAATATCGGTTGTCCATTGGCGACCGCTTCTGCCATGCCGAGGAGCGCGACCGCCTGCGCCAGGAGATTATTCGCCTGCGCCGCAGCCTGGAGGTGAATGATTGGAGCTTCGAGAATTGAGAATTGAGAATTGAGAGTTGAGAATGGTGAGCCGTAATCCGTAATCGTCCGGCCCGGTCTCCGGTCTCCCATCGCCAGTCAATCGTCAATCGAGTAATCGCGTAATCGTCAATCGAGGATTTCGTGTCGCACAAACTACGTACTGCTGTCATTGGATTGGGTATTGGTCAGGTTCACGTAACAGGATTTAATGCATGTCCGCAGGCCGAACTGGTGGCTCTATGTGATGCCAGCGAACGGCGTCTGGCCGAGACGATGGCGCAGCATGGTATCGTTCGAGGCTACAGCAATGTTCAAGAGGTGCTGGAGCAGCCCGATATTGATGCTGTCAGCATCGCCCTGCCGAACGACCTGCACGAGCCGGTGGCCCTGGCGGCCCTGGAGGCGGGCAAACATGTGCTGTGCGAAAAACCCCTCGCTATCAACGCCGAGGCGGGTGCCCGCATGGTAGCGGCGGCGGCAGCCCACCGGCGCACGCTGATGGTCTGCTTTAACTACCGCTACCGCCCCGATGCGCGCTGGCTGAAGGAACAGGTGCAGGCGGGGGCCTTTGGCGATGTGTACATGGCAAAGGCGGGCTGGCTGCGCAACAGCGGTATCCCTGGTCTGGGTGCGTGGTTCACCCGCAAAAACCAGAGTGGTGGCGGCGTGCTGATTGACCTCGGCGTGCATATGCTGGACATGGCCCTGTGGCTGCTGGACTACCCCCGCGTGCGCAGTGTCAGCGGGGCCACTTTCGCCCAGTTCGGCCCACGGGGGCTGAAGTCGTTTGGCGGGCGCTTCCAGGGTGGCCAAACCCCGACCTTCGACGTGGAAGACCTGGCGACGGCCTTCATCCGTTTTGAGGATGGGCGACTGCTGCAACTCGAGGTTTCCTGGGCTTCCCACACCAGGGCGGGCCGGGATGACTATTTTGTGACGCTCTATGGCAGCGAGGCCGGGGCCGACCTCTACGTGGCCAACTACGCTAGCCACGACACGGTGGTGCTGCATGGTGAGTCCGCCGGGGCCATGTGTGACACCCGGCCAACCTTCCGCACCGACGGGCGCGCCAGCCACGCGCTAGCGATTGACCACTTTGTGCAGTCCATCCTCAGCAACACGCCCCCCGAATCCAGCGGCGAACAGGGTCTGGCCCTGATGCGGATCCTTGACGCGATTTACGAGTCGGCGGCGTTGGGGCGGGAGGTGACACTTTTAAAGGCTGAAGGCTGAAGGCTGAAGGCCAAAGGCTGAAGACCAAAGGCTGAAGGCTGAAGGCTGCGTAATCCGCTCATCTTGTCATCTTGTCATCTTGTCACTGCTGGCTCCGGTCTCCGGTCTCCCGCCTGCCCTGAGGCATCGAAGGGCCTCCGGTCAGCCGCCAGGCACTCGTAACTCGTAACTTGTAACTCGTAACTTGTCATGTTGCCCAAACGCCTCATCATCAAATTAGGAACCAGCGTGCTGACCGCCGGGACGGATCGGCTCCATCGGCCTTTTCTGGTGGAGCTGGCGCGGCAGGTGGCGACACTGCGGGCGCAGGGGGTGCAGGTGCTGCTGGTTTCGTCGGGGGCCATTGCCGCAGGCAAGGAACGGCTGGAGTTTCCGGCCCAGGCTCCCAGCAAAGTCAGCGTGCCGCTCAAACAGATGTTTGCCGCCGTGGGTCAGAGCCGCCTGATGCATCTGTATGAACAAATTTTTGAACTCTATGGACTCACCGTAGCCCAGGCCCTGCTCACACGCGACGACCTGCGCGACCGGCGGCGTTACCTGAACGCTCGCAACACGCTCACGCTTTGCCTTGAGCAAGGGATTGTGCCGATTATCAACGAGAATGACGCGGTGGTGACGGCGGAAATCCGCGTTGGCGATAATGACAATCTTTCGGCGCTGGTGGCGAATGTGGTGGATGCCGACCTGCTGCTGATTCTCACCGACATTGCCGGACTCTATAGCGCCAACCCCCGCACCGACCCGACGGCGACGCTGCTTGAAACGGTTGAGACGATAGACGAGCGTATCTGGGAGATGGCGGGCGGGGTGGGTTCTCACCGGGGCACCGGCGGCATGCGCACCAAAATCCAGGCCGCCGAGCTGGCGACGCGCTCTGGCACCAGTGTCGTCATCGCCAGCGGAG
>JALONX010000255.1 GCA_025454695.1 Chloroflexaceae bacterium | reverse complement strand
GCTTCTTTTGGGAAGCGGAGCGTTATTTTTGGAGTGAAGTCGCATGGTTAGTCTTTTTGCTCGTTCACATCCTCATCATCCAATAACCCATTATTCTAGTCAACCAGCGATGACCAGAATGGAATAGACTTTACTGGCTCGGTGATGTGATAGCGATGGGTACCAGTGATGTCAGAACTCAGCTCATTCTCAAGGTACTCCACCAGGTCAGCGCCGTAGTAGATGATGTCAAGCCCGACTATCGAGAAAACTGGATTACCGCCTTCGTTGGGTGTCGCGGGGATGTAGCGATGGCCTTTAATCGGGATCAGCACTGGTACCTGTTGCAGGGCCTGCTCTGCAATTGTAACGGCTTTGGTACTGTCTTTAGGCCTCTTTCCCCAATCTGGAAGCCAGAATTGATGATGTTCAACCTCGCCGTAAATACCTTCATAAGGCCAGTCGAACTCTTCTCGAATTGTGGATGGGTCGTCACGCCGCCAGTCTACAAAGCCATCGGAGATAGGTAGCACTTCCAGCAGGAGCGCCCGGTAGTCGGGTGGAAAGCGCACGCCGAAGCGGGTCTCAACCGCTGCCATCTCTTCGTTCGATAAGCCAGGGGCCAGGACGACTCGCGCCTTTTTGAGCAGTGATTTGCACTGTTGGAGTGACATTGTTGCGCCGAGTCTAGATACCGTTGCACGTATTGCCAGCCTGGTGGAGCCTACCTACCATCAGATCGTGTGCATCGTATCCAATGTAAAGACCTGTCATGTGTCGTGTACCTGGTAGTGGGACATGGGGAATTCGTTTGCGAAAAATGACAGGTTTGTCGTTGCAATGCACTGATTCATTGAAGATGTGATGTCGCCGACTTCGGGGCGATAGAACTATGTTCTACCACCCTCTGTGCCCTCTGTGGCCTCTGTGGCAAAATTATGTCAGCGTGCCGCTCACCACTGGCGGCGTGGTGGGGGCAGGGCTGAGGCTATCTGGCTCCACCGTCACAATCAGCCCGCTGAAGTCGCTGATGGGCGTGGCATTGTTAACAATGAGCCAGGCGTTGCCATCGGCGTTGGCGCGGAAGCTACCCACGCTGCGGCGCTCGCCGTTCTGCTCCAGCCACACCTGGTAGACCTGGCCCGCTGGCAGCTGGGGCAAGCCGCTAATCACCAGGCAGCCCAGGCGTTGTTCGGGCGCAAACAGAAAGGCGCTGTTGACGTTCGCCTGATTGCTGGCGAGCACATATTGCTGCACGCCGGGGGCCGTCATCGCCGCTACCATGTTGTTCCAGGTGCGCTGAACGCGGGTGCTCGCCGCCTGCTGCTGCTCTTGCAGGGTGGCATTCTGCTGTTGCAGGCTGACGTTCCACCACCCCAGGCCAATGACCAGCAGCAGGTTGGCGGCCAGAACCAGCCGTTGCCACCAGGGCATGCGCGGCTTTGTGGGCCGGGCCGGGGCGGCAGCAGGCAGGGGCTTCCCGGCAGCCTCGGCGCTCACCCGCTCCAACAGCCGGTTGCGCAGGTCGGAGGCGGGGGCGGCTTTGGGCGCAGCCAGCGGCAGCAGCGTGGCGATTTGCTGGTATTCCGCAAACTGCTGGCGGTAGGCCGGGTTGTCGGCCAACAACCGCTCCACCTGCCGGGTTGTAGCCTCGTCCGCTTCACCAAGCGCATAGGCAGCCAGCATGGCGTCAATATCGTTGTCAGGTTGTTGTACTGGTGTGCTCATTGGCTCAAGGATGAATGATGCTGTATGACGTATGAATCTCAGAGAAACGCATTGAAAGATTCATGCAAATTTACGCAATACGCAGTACGCATTACGAGTCACTGGGAACGAGCAGCGCCCGCAGCTTTTCCATGCCCAGCCGCAAACGGGTGTTGATGGTGCCCAGCGGTGCGCTGAGTTTGTCGGCAATCTCCTGGCGGCTGAGTCCGCCGAAGTAGAGCATCTCCACCGCTTCACGCTGGTTGGTAGGCAGGGTGGCCAGGGCTTCGCGCACCTCCGACTGCACCATCGCCGCATCCATCTCCCGTTCGCTGGCCAGCCGGTCGGGCGGAGCCTGTTCCCAGGTCATTTCCCGTTTGCGGTGCTGGTTGCGGCGGCTGCGCAACTCATCAATCGCCCGGTTGTGGGCAATCCGCAGCAGCCATGTGATCACGCTCGCCCGCTGCCCATCATAATTGCCCGCGTTGCGCCAGCAGTTGAGAAACACGTCCTGCGTAATCTCCTCGGCCACGGCCCGGTCGCCCACCATGCGGAGCGCCACGCTGAAGACGTAGCTGCCGTAGCGATCATAGAGGGCGGCGACGGCCACGGTGGGCTGCTCTTGCATCAGCGCCATCAGTTGGCGGTCGTCCAGGATGTTGCTATCACTCTGTACCAGCGTTGGATTCACGCGCTCAGGTTCCTGCCGCTGTTGTTCGGGCCGCTGCCATACCTCCAGTGTAGCATAGTTTGTGGTTATCGTGTGCTGCAAGAAGTTCACCTACGAAAAGCGCAAGATGCGGGATTGGAGTGCGTGGAGTGCCGTGACAATGACGCTCCAACCCCGCCGCTCTGCACTATAAGCGCTTGCAAAGAGATATTCGTACCGTGTGGGCGATCTGAATCTATCCGCCGGGCGCAGGAGCAGGTGCGCCGCTCCCACGCCTACTTATTGTGTCAGCGTCAGATTGCTATAGTAGTTTGCAGACGCATTGAGCCAGCCATAAATAATAGTATCGCGTTGCAATGCTGGTTCAATCTGCAATCTGCAATCTGCAATCTGCTAGAGAGCCTGGTTGGCAGCATCAAAGCGTTTGCCCACCGACTCCCAGTTGATGACGTTGAACCATGCGGCCACGTAATCGGCCCGGCGGTGCTGATACTTCAAGTAGTGGGCGTGTTCCCACATGTCAATCCCCACAATCACATTAAACCCATCCATCACCGGCGCGTCCTGGTTGGGGCGACTGATGAGTTGCAGTTTGCCGCTGCGATCCAGGGCTAGCCAGCCCCAGCCGCTGCCAAAAATCCGCAGCGACAGGTCGGTCAACTGCTGCTTAAACGCATCGAAGCTGCCGAAGGTGCTGCCGATAGCCTGGGCCAGCGCCCCGTTGGGCTGGCCGCCGCCGCCTGGCCCCATGGTGGCCCAGTAGATCATGTGGTTGAGGTGGCTGCCGCCAGCGTTGCGCACCCCGCCCCGCACTGCCTCGGGCAGCTGGCTGATATTTGCCAGCAGGTCGGAGATTTCGCGCTGCCGCAGCTCGGGGTAATCCTTCAAAGCGTTGTTCAGGTTGTTCACGGCGGCCCCGTGGTGGCGCTGGTGGTGCAGCTCCATCGTCGCCGTGTCAATAAATGGCTCCAGGGCATTGTAGGCGTAGGGCAGCGGCGGCAGCGTAAAGCCCGCGCTGCCGTTGGCCTGGGCCATGGGCGCAGCGGCAGCGGGCGTAGGGCGCAGGCCCGCGCCAAGGGCCAGGGCGGCGGCGCTCCCGCTGCCCAGCATACCCAAAAATCCGCGGCGGCTGATGGTTGTACGCTTCATGATGAAACTCCTCCTCATTTCAATGCACGGCGCTGCGGGGCAGCTCCCATGGAGCTGTCGCTGTACCCGCAACACAAGCTGGTTACCGTGGGAATATGGCAGCGGAAGCTGATTGTCCGCTGGGGAAGCCGCTGGCGGCGGGAGGTGCTGTTGTTGTCTGGCTGTTGTCCCCGCCGCTCATGTGCTTCCGAGGAGATATTCGGAGTAGGTGGGCGATTTGAATCTATGGAGCGGATGATGGAGCGATGATGGGAAGGCTATACAATTCGTGCCCCTGCTGTGACACAGCTGAGTGCGAGAGTCGCTCACTAAGGCATAAGAAATTCTCTCGCAAAGGCGCAAAGTCCGCGAAGGTGTGCAGAAAGACGTAAGTGGGTAACCCTCTTAGTCTGCGTCGTGCCTTTGTGAGAGTCAATTTAGACGGCCATGAACATTCGGCAATCGTTGATCGAACTAAATGATTTTCTTCCGCGCTCTCTGCGTTCTCGGCGGTGAAAATCAGGAGCGGGCAAAGGCAAAGGCCGAGCGCAACAGGCCCTCGGTCATTTCTACCAGGCTCTTGCGCCCGTAGAGCGTGACATAATCGAGGGTGGCGTTTTCGGGGCCAGGGTCGCTGCCGCCTGCTTCCTGCATATACCAGCGGTGATCCATAATCCAGCGGTACAGGTCAGCTTCGCTGCGTTTGGGAAAGGCCTCCAGCGCCTGGTGATCACGAATCACATATACCACTGGCATGTAAACGTTGTCGTACCAGCTGGCCACGGCCTCGTCGCGGCTGATCTCGCGCCCCTGTTCCAGGCCCAGGTAGTAGCGGTGGCCATTGATATGGCGCACCAGATCGAGGTAGCCGCCCAGTTCGCTCAGCTCGATGCGCTGCTGCGGGCGCAGGCGGCCCAGTTCCGTCCACTCCAGAAAGTCGCTGTACTCTTCCTTCAGCAGCAAATCGCGCAGACTCAGGTCGGGCGAAAGTGGCACATCCACTTCCAGTTCCGTCACCGCCGCGTCAATCGCCTCCTGGCCCTGCTGCCGGGCCACCGAGATGCGGTGGTGGCCGTCCTTGACAAAGTAAATGTCGCCAAGTTTATAGAGTTCTACCACCGGTAGGCCCACATCTTCATAGTGCGCCCGGCTGATGCTCAGCCAGCGATCTTTCGTCGTCTTCTGCAGCGGCAAAAAATGGCGGTCGAAGTCGCTGTAACGCCCTTCGCTACCGATGATTTGATCGAGCGGCACCGTGCCAACGCCACGATAGTGCTGGCCCCGCACATGGAGGCGGGCACGCACCTCATCGAGCGAAAAAAGTTGATTGGAGCGGCGGGTGACAAACGCCAGCAGCTGCGAAAAAAACGCCAGCCGCCGGGCGCGGTTATAATCTTCCCGCGTGGCATCGTTGATCCAGGTCATGTGAGTCCCTCAATTGCCACGTTGCACGGCGGTGTGGTTGGCAGCATCTATGGCCTGCTGTCGTGGTGCGCCTGGTCTTTCGTTGGGCAACATTGCGCAGCGCATCCACACGACAGCGGTATAATTGCGAAACACATGCAGAAGGCGCACCGGGTGTGGTGCGCCTTCGCCCTACGATTGTACCACGTTTGTCTAGCCCCACAAATGATGCTGGGGTGAAAACCAGGGCTTTTTGTCCTCACCTCATCCCTTTCCCATTGGCAGAGGAGACGGGGTGAGGGCCACAACAGGAGTATGCATGAAATCACTTCAAAACCAGATCGTGTTAATCACTGGGGCAGCTGGGGGCTTTGGCCAGGCCATGGTGCGGCAGTTGTTGGGGGAAGGGAGCCTGCTAGTGCTGGCCGACATGCGCCGCGAGGCCCTGGTGCGGGCCACCGAAGAGTCGCTGCGGGCGCTAGACACAAGGCCACCGGGGCGGGTGTTGGGCTTTGTCGAGGCCGACCTTTCCGGGCAGGCGGGTTGTGACACCCTGTTCCAGCGGGTCAGCGCCATCACCCGCCGGGTTGACATACTGGTGAACAACGCCGGTATTGGCATGTACGGGCCGTTTACCGCCGTGCCGCCAGCCAAATGGGAACAGCTGATGCAGGTGAACCTGCTGTCGCCCATGCGGCTCACCGGGCTGTTTTTGCCCCAGATGGTCGAGCGGCGCAGCGGCCATATCGTGAACATCTCGTCGGTGGCGGGGCTTGTGGGCGCACCGAACTTAACCCCCTACTGCACCAGCAAATTCGGCCTGCGGGGCTTTGGCGAGGCATTGTCAGAGGAGCTACGGGCGCACCATGTAGATGTGACCAACATCTACCCGTTTTATAGCCGCACGCCTATTCTGGACTCAGAGAAGTTTGGTGGCACCGAAGCGATGAAGGTGCCCGACAGCATGCTCTACGATCCCGATTTTGTGATCGCCGAACTGATTGCGGGCATCAAAGCCAGAAAATTGCACATCTACCCCGGTGCCATCCCCCGCCGCATAGACCTGCTGCGCCGCTATGCGCCCTGGCTGGTGCCGCTTGTGAATCGGCAGCTGGTGAAACAGGCAAGTACGGGTTAGGGGTTAAGGGTTAAGAGTTAAACGGCACTGATATGCAATGAGTCTAACCCTTAACCCCTAACCCATACCATTGGAACTTTTCTTGCGGTGCCTTCGTCATCAGTGTGTACACCACATGGTGGTGCAGACTCTCAAATATAGATGACGTAGGAGACAACAATGACGAACCGCATCTCGACTCTTGTAGGTGTGCTGGCCGGGGCGCTGGCGATTGCCCTGCTGGCCCTGGCTGGTGCCTTTGGCTTTCTCTTTTCGCGCCCGGCCCAGGCCCAGGGCGGTACCTTTGTAACACCGCGCTCGATTACCGTGGTTGGCAATGGCGACGTGAAGGTGCAGCCCGATACGGCCCATGTGCAGATTGGCGTGGAAACCAGCGCTGCCACCACCACCGAAGCTCTGGCTCAGAACAACAGCCAGACTGAAGCGATTATTGCCAAACTTAAGGAATTGGGGATTGCTGAAAAGGACATTCAAACCAGCAACTTCTCCATCAATGCCCAGTACAACCAGGATGGCCGCGAAGTGACGGGCTACAGCGTGAACAACATGGTTTCGGTCACCATCCGTGACCTAGCCCAGGCTGGCGCACTGCTCGACCAGGTGGTGCAAACCGGCGCAAACCGGGTCTACGGCATCAGCTTCAGCGTGAACGACCCGACGGCCCTGCAGTCCCAAGCCCGTGACAAGGCCATGGCCGAGGCCCGCGCCCGCGCCGAGGGGCTGGCGAAGGGAGCTAACGGCTCTGTCGGTCAGGTGTTGACCATTAGCGAGCAGATCGGCGCGGTGCAAATCCCCCTGCCGATGATGCGGGCCGAGATGGCCCAGGCAGCGGGCAGCCCCGTGCCGGTGCAGGCCGGTGAGCAGACCATCACCGCTCAAGTGCAAGTCACCTTTGAACTGCGGTAACACATTTGCCACAGAGGACACAGAGCCTGCCTTGAGCTTGTCGAAGGGGGCACAGAGAACCGCTGGTGAAGGCTGAAGGCTGAAGGCTGAAGGCAAAACCGTGAACTAAGAACCGGGCGGGGCAACCACAAGGTTTACCTCGCCCGGTTTTCGTCTACTCGTAACTCGTAACTCGTAACTCGAAATTAGCCTCCCGCCATGGCACCGACCACCAGAAATGGTTCAGCCCCGCTGGCCACAGCTTCCGGCAGCGGCGCATCGGGTGGCTCGTGCGACAAATCTTCGCCACATGCAAAGAAGCGAATAAAGGCCCGTCGCTGTTTGGTGCTGTGGTCGCGGATGGTGCCCCGTAGCACCGGGAAAGCCGCTTCCAGCGCATCAAGCACGGCCCGCTGCGTCACTGGCCCGTCAAGTGCCAGCTCTAGCTCCCGGCCCACGCGAGCCAGCGTGCGCAGGTGTTGTGGCACGGCCTTGAGGCAGGGGCGGAAGGGGCTGTGTCTTGTTTTCTCGGTCGCCAGATGCTGAGTCAGTGTGGTCCATGCCCAGTGAAGCACGGGACGTTTATATCGACTCCCCAGCAGGCTGCGACCCATCACGGACTGGCCGGGTCAGGATGACCCGCCACCTCAAGCAAGGTTCGTCTTTTTGAACCGCCCTGGGTGCCGTTTGAACCGCAGCCCATGGCGTTTGAACCGCAAACGGGACCCCATTTTCCCTATGAGAACCACCGTCCCGTCTCCTACCTCCTTACCCCTTTACAGACGCCCCCCCTGCCTTGGCTGTGACCGAATTGCTGGCCGGCGTCCGAAGACAAGGTCCTGACCGTG